>CAMDGL010000010.1 GCA_945897845.1 Chitinophaga pinensis
AAAAGTGATATTGCCTGATTATTCTATACCTTGTAAACGATCGAATTAATGTTCATACCTGCTCCTACCGAACACAAAATAATGTAATCGTCTTTGTTAATAACCTGACCTTCCATACGGCCTTTCAAAACACTGTCGAGCAAAGTGGGAACCGTTGCCGCCGATGAATTTCCAAGTTTCTCGATGCTCATTGGCATAATTCCTTCAGGTATATGTTTCTCATGATAGAGTTTGAAAACGTTCTTCAGAATGGCTTCATCCATTTTTTCATTTGCCTGATGAATCAATACTTTTTTGATATCGCTCAACTGCAAGCCGGCTTTTTCAATGCTTTCCTTCACAACTCCGGGAACAAAACTTAACGCATAAACATACAATTTATGTCCTGCCATCTTTATGTACTGAATATTTCCGTTGAGCTGCGGATTAAACGAATCTCCATTGGTCAGCAAATTCCAGTAATTCACAGAGTCTGACCTGCTTGAATGAGAAAGGATACCGGTAGGTTCTTCGCTCTCAATTGCTTCCACAATGGTTGCTCCGGCGCCGTCAGCGTATATCATTGTATCGCGGTCGTGCGGATCTGATATTCTCGACAAAACATCTGAACCTACCACTACTCCCCTTGTATATATTCCGCTCCGGATGTAGGCATCTGCAACAATCATTCCCTGGGTCCAGCCCGGACAGCCCGAAACAATATCGTGACAAATACATGCCGGATTTTTAATGTTCAGCTTGGCTTTGACCTTATTGGCAAGGCTGGGTAAAAGGTCAACCTGAGTGGAACCCGGGTTTACATCACCAAAATTGTGGGCAACAATTAAGAAATCAAGTGTTTCCGGGTCAATCCCTGCCGATTCGCAGGCATCTTTGACAGCCAGGGCTGCCATGTCAGAATTCATCAGGTCATCGCTTAGCCAACGACGTTCGCTTATGTTGGTTATTTCCTTGAATTTCTGAATAATCTCATCGTTGGTTTTCTCTAAAGGCTGTTTGGTTTTAGAGTCAAAAAAAGTATAATTTCTGAAATGGTCATTCCCAATGGTGCGCGAAGGAATATAGCTTCCTGTTCCAACAATTTTTGTATATACACGTCTCGTCATAATCCTATTTTCAGTGGCCACGCGGACCTTGATAATTAAATTGTTTCAATTCAAATTCTTTTCCATCGAATACTCCGTACGAAAAGTGGTTGATCCAGTCGCCCAGGTTGACAAACCTGCTTTTCTCACCAATCGGGCAATCAACCATGATATGCCTGTGCCCGAATATGAAATAATCAAACTTTTCGTTTTGAAGAATTGATTCTGCAAAAATAAACATTCCTTCTTTATTTGCACCCTTAAAACCTTCACCTGAAATCCCTTTTGAAATTCTGGAATGTTTTGACCACCGATGACCAAGAGAAAGTGAAAAATTCGGATGAATCCGCGCAAACATCCATTGCAGGATTTTACTTGTGAACATTTTTTTCAGGAATAAATAACCTTTGTCCGAAAGGTCGAAGCCATCACCGTGGGCGAGAAAGAACTGCTTTTCTCCGAGTTGTACCCTGAATTCGTCGCGGTGCAAAATCATCCCCAGCTCCTGTGGCAAATAATCGAAAACCCAAACGTCATGATTTCCGGTAAAGAAATGTACCTCAACACCGGAATCAGAAATTTCGGCAATTTTGCCCAAGGTTCGGGTAAATCCACGCGGAACAACTGTTTTGTACTCAAACCAGAAATCGAAGATATCGCCCATCAGAAACAGGTGCGATGCATCTTCCTTAATTTCGTTCAGCCAGCTTACAAAGGCCAGTTCGCGCTCTTTATTGTTCTTTAAAGCGGGAGCACCCAAATGAACATCTGATACAAAATAAATCTTTTTGTCTTGAGCCATTATCATTTGGTAAGTTTGCCTATCGTCTTGTCAAGTTCTGGTCCCTGCAAGTCTCTTGCCACAATAATTCCTTCTTTATCAAGAATATAGCTTGAAGGAATTTTCTGTATATTAAAGTTATGCAAAGCCGACACACTACCTTTCATATCACCAACATTGATCCATTTCAGACCGTCCTGCTCAATTGCATCAAGCCAGATACTGCGATCGGTATCAATACTTACCTGATAAATTTCAAGCCCTCTCGATTTGTATTTACTGTAAAGTTCGGTTAGTGCCTGGTTCTGAATTCTCGACCCCCGATCTTTTGCCGACCAGAATTGAATCAGCACAATTTTACCGATCAGCGAGGAAAGTGAAATTTCTTTCCCGTTATAATCAGGCAATGTAATGTCAGGAGAGTTCGTTCCATTCTCCTTAATGAATTCCATTAATTTAGTGTTCTTTTCCTGGGCCATCAGTCTCATAGTGTTGGCATACAATGCTTTTACATGTTCTGATTTCGGGAAAACTGAGTTCAACGCAGATGCAGCTACTTTTAAAGATTGTAAATCCTGAACCACATAATTTGAGTCATCGAACTTCTGATAAAGAGCCAGTACTGACGACATCGAAAATGGATGTTTCTGAACAAAATCGGTTGAATATTCGATTTGCCTTTTTTTAATGTCGATCAATTGCTGCTCCCATCTGATCTTCTCCGCCTCATAACCTTCACGTATCCTGAAAACAATCATTCTCGAACGGATAGAGTCAAGCTTGTGTTTGGTTACAGTAAGTCGGTTGTTCAATTCCTGAACAAGCACTGATCCCGGCGATCCTTCGACGATATAATCGCGCGAAAAATTGGCGGCATCACCGTAAACAGTAATTTTCTCCGTAGTATCGACCAGGAGCGTTACAAAATTCTCGCCCGAGAGCCGCAACAGAAAGAAATTAGGATAACCTATTTTTCCTTGAAATTTAAAGGTACCGTCCTTCTTAATCTGCACCGAATCAATCGGCACACTGGCAGCCACTTTCAGCTCGTCCAAATAGAGATATTTTTCTTCTGCATTGGTAATTTTTCCACTAATAACAAATCCGTTGTTTTTTTTGCAGGCAGAAAAAGAAACGGCAAGAACAAGTAAAATCAGAAATATTTTTTTCACAGTACAAATTTTTACGATCAATGAAGGGCATAAAAATAATAATTTCATTCGAACGGTTGTTCCTTTTTCAATATTGCCACCTTAAATAACTATTTTTGACCCGAATTTTAATCCTTCAACGAGTGAAGATACACAGAAATCTGAATAGTTTCCATGCCCAAAACCCTGTTCTGACAATCGGAACCTTTGATGGAGTTCATTTAGGACACCGTAAAATTATTGCCAGACTGCACGATCTGGCAAAATCAATCAACGGGGAATCTGTCATTTTCACATTTGATCCGCATCCGCGAAAGGTAGTTGCTCCGGGCGAAACTACTTTGCGCCTGTTGACCACGTTGGAAGAAAAAATCGTATTGTTTGAGCAATCCGGAATCGATCACCTGATTATTTATCCTTTCACTCCTGAATTTTCAAGACTTACCTACGAGGAATTTGTCGAAAATGTGCTGGTTGATCAGATACACACAAAATTTCTGGTGGTAGGTTACGACCATAAATTCGGGAAGAACCGTAAGGGCGATTTTGAATTTCTGAAAAAATGTGCCGATCGTCATGAATTTCAAATCGAAAAGCTGGACGTACTGCTGATGAACGAATCTCACATCAGTTCAACTAAAATTCGCGAAGCCATTCAGCAAGGAGATTTTGAAACAGCCAACGCTTTTTTGGGATACCCGTTCACACTGCACGGCACTGTTGTCGAAGGACAAAAGCTCGGCAGGAAAATTCAGTTTCCAACAGCCAACATTCAAGCTTCCGATCCTGATAAAATCATTCCCGGATACGGTGTTTATGCAGTGAAAATAACAGTGATAAACCAAACATTCTGGGGAATGCTGAATGTTGGAAGCCGGCCAACAGTTAACAACAATGCCGACAACCGGAGCATTGAAGTCCACATATTCGATTTTGAATCAGACATCTATGGAGAAAACATCGAACTGGTATTTTTCAAAAAACTAAGGGAAGAACAAAAATTTTCGTCTTTAGAAGCTTTGAAGGATCAGTTGGCAAAGGATAAAACCGATACAATTACTTTCTTTCAGGAATTGGTCAAAGAATAATGGCTTTAAAAACTGTCTTACGCGAAATTTAAAATCAACTCACAGTTTTACGATCTATAAAAGAAAAACAGGCAGCCATAAGCGAATCCGAACAAAGATACATACATAAACAACAACACATTAAGCAATTAGTTATATATTTATTAAAATAATGTTTGACTTTAAAGATAATATATTGAACAAAAATTAGTTTCACGGGTTTATTCTGAATGTTTAACATTTTTAGATGTCAGAATTTTTATTCTTAAAACGTATTTGATTTTTTTCAATCATCATAAAATCCATCAGCTCACTCAATTAAATATATTGATTTGATTATCTTTGCCATCAAATTTAAACTTCATAAATGACAACAATAACACTTGAACAAATGACATACAAAGTAGCGGATATGTCGCTCGCAGCCTTCGGCCGGAAAGAGATTGAAATTGCTGAAAAAGAAATGCCCGGCCTGATGTCGGTCAGAAAAAAATATGCAGCATCAAAACCACTGAAAGGCTCACGTATCATGGGTTCGCTCCACATGACCATACAAACTGCCGTGCTGATAGAAACACTCGTTGAACTTGGTGCAGAAGTGCGCTGGGCAAGTTGCAATATTTTCAGCACGCAGGATCATGCTGCCGCTGCCATCGCTGACGCCGGAATTCCGGTTTTTGCCTGGAAAGGCGAATCGTTGGCCGAATACTGGTGGTGTACCGAGCGGGCGCTCGATTTTGGCGACGGCCTCGGACCTAACTTGATTGTTGACGATGGTGGCGATGCAACGATGATGGTACACCGTGGTTATGAAGCCGAAAGAAATCCATCCATTCTCGACTTGCCGGTTGAAGCTGAAGATGAAATTGAGCTGAACAATGCACTGAAAGAGGTTTTGGCTTTCGATCCTCAGCGCTGGAGCCGTCAGGCACCTTTGATCAAAGGTGTTTCGGAAGAAACGACTACCGGAGTGCACCGTTTGTACCAAATGAAGAATGAGGGCAAACTTTTATTCCCTGCCTTTAACGTGAACGATTCGGTGACCAAATCAAAATTCGACAACCTTTATGGCTGCCGCGAATCGCTGGCCGACGGAATCAAACGTGCAACCGATGTGATGATTGCCGGAAAAGTGGTGATTGTGGCCGGGTACGGCGACGTTGGCAAAGGCTGTGCCCACTCGATGCGCAGCTACGGAGCCCGTGTAATTGTGACCGAAATTGATCCGATTTGCGCCCTTCAGGCAGCAATGGAAGGTTTTGAAGTGAAAACCATGGACGATGCAGTTTCGGAAGGGAACATTTTTGTGACCACCACCGGAAACAAAGACATCATCACCGGAGAACACATGGCCGCGATGAAAGATCAGGCAATTGTATGTAACATCGGTCATTTCGACAACGAAATTCAGGTTGTCCGCCTCGAAAAATGGGCTGGTATCCGCAAAATGAATATCAAACCACAGGTCGATAAATACACTTATGCTGACGGACACTCTATCTTTTTGCTTGCTGAAGGCCGCCTTGTGAATCTTGGTTGTGCCACCGGTCACCCATCGTTTGTAATGTCGAACTCGTTCACCAACCAAACGCTGGCACAGCTCGAACTTTGGAAGAAAGATTACCCGGTAGATGTTTACCGCTTGCCAAAATACCTCGACGAAGAAGTTGCCCGCTTGCATCTTGAACAACTCGGTGTTAAACTGACGATTTTAACACCCGATCAGGCTGAATACCTTGGAATTTCTGCTGAAGGACCTTACAAACCAGAGCATTACAGGTATTAAAAGCCTCTCCACAACCCTCACCAAAAGAAAGGGAGTCGCGACAAATCGAAGAATTGCAAATTTTTAAGGAAATATAGAATAAGAAAAGGAGCTCTTTTACGGGCTCCTTTTTTCTGTTCATATAGTTGAAAATCTATATCACAACTTGTATTTTGTGTTTTAAGGTTCACTACCTGAATTTCAAACCCAAAGTCACATTGACTCCGTCGTTGAATCTCAGTTGATTCAACTCTTCTTTAATGTTATCATTCAAATTGACTGAATAACGCACATCGACGGTAATAAATCCTAAAACGTCAACTCCACCGCCCAATTGAACCTTGTATTCATATTTTGTTCTTTCAATTTCATGTTCGGTATGACTTTGACTTAGAAACATTGTTCCCATTGGCCCTGCCATAACATGTGCGCTAACAACACCCAGGTTAATTATTCGAATACCCAAAAGAACCGGAACTTTTAATGAATTTACCATCACCTTTTCTTGTTTTGGCGCCTGTGCGAATGTATGTTGTTCATTTCTGACTGCATAATAAACTTCCGGCTGGATGAACAACTTCTTCCCCAACCTCACGAATGCACCAAATTGATAATTAGAATTTAACTGAGTTTTAATCTCTTCAGTGTCAATTGTCGGAGTTTCCAAATCCATTCCGCCCCTTAGTCCAAACCAAACGTTGTGCTTCTTATTTGATTCTTTTTTTTCATTTTCCACATTGGAATCCTGACTATATACATTTGAAAATAATGCCACTAAAACCACAATAACCGCGAATGTTAAAACTGAATTTTTCATGATTGCTATTTTTAGATTGTTTATAAATTCTTAAATATTAACTGGTTGAATTATTTTTAACAAATTTTAATTTTTTCTGAGACTTGGTAATTCAATATCGTCAGGTTGAATTTTTCCGCTTTTCAAAAATGTTTTTGAGAATTCGGTGATATAAGTTTTCCCTCCGGGAGAGATAAAACCTTTGTACTGTTTGGTTCGTCCATAAGCCTGAACCAGAACTGAGTAGTTTGCACTTCCACCCTCATAATGTTGCACATATACCTGATAGTTCCCTGATGGCGATTCATTCTTTTGCCAAAATATATTTTCGGGTCCAAAGCCATCTCTGTCATCAACATCCAACCAGCCACCTGATTGCGCATTTTTATGTTTGTACCAAATCCATTCACCCATCGGATCCTGCACGTATAAGTCAATATCAGCCGAAGAATCCCAGCTTAATGTTACCTGAACATCTCCATAACCGCCATCCAGCGAGCCTTGTGCCAGCTTTATTTCTTCTTCGCGGTATTTCACGATATCAGCGGCAGTTCCCATAAATAAACCAAGTGAACCTCCCAGACAAGTTGACAAATCACCCAATGTGCATTTTGTGATTGCCAAAAAACTTTTTAATGTTTTGGCTGACATTCCGGTGATATCTGCAATCTGTTCATCAGAAATAAATTCTGTAGCAACACTCAGTGCGGTTGTTCCGCATCCCAACGAAATTAATAAAGCAGCGACTGGGGCCGTAACTCCAAGCGAAGTAACTGTCGCGGCAGTTCCTCCTATTACTGAAGCACCACATGTAACTACGCCCATAATATGAGCAGTCCATCTCAGTACATCAGAGGGGTCAACACTTTTCAATTTTGAATATTCAAGTTTGTCAGCAGGAATATTCACTTCTCTGATTACTGAAATTTCACCTTCTGGACTAACAATGGCCAGGTCGAAGCAGGTAGTGGTATAGTTTGATAAAAGCAGAATATAACCATCTTTCACAATTTTCTCAGGATAGCCGTTGCAATCAAACCAAATGGAATATGCTTCGGAATGAGCAGATGGTTTGAAGATAGTGCGAACCGGAATACCATTTTCCTGATCAATTGCAAGAAATGATTCGTCTTGTTCAGCAAAAACCAGATATTCAAATTCGGTCGTTGAACTGATATCAGCAACAAAACCATTTTCTTTAACTGAATCAAAAGCATCATCAAAGAATCCGCATGAGTTTGTGAGCACCATGATCAGGACAAGGATAATTGACATTTTCGTTTTCATATTCTTAATTTTAAGAGTTAGTGACTTACAATTTTTTATTAAATGTAAACCGCTTATAATGAACCTCCAAAAATTGTGTACGAAACGCACTATTTCGTTTGTAAAACACTTTTGTACTTGAAAATTAGGCCGTTTCAAAGTGAATGAAACGGCCTTGTTAAATTAAATACGACTTTAAGTCATTGAATAACAATCAACATTTAAAAATCTCGATAACTCCACCGAATATTCTGATTAAAAAATTATCTCACTTGGATTTCATAACCCAAGTTCCTTTTCAATACTTGTAAATGTCTTGTTGTCTTGTTGGTTGGATAATACATTTTATTTGCGGAATCAATTGTGAGGGAAACAACCCATTTGTCTTGAGTCATCATTTGTTTAAACTCGACAAACGATATTTTACCTGTTTTTCTGAGTTTGAATTTATCATTTGATTTCTCATTCAGAAGTGTTTGAATTGAGCTAATTCGGACACTATCGTTGTTGGTTAAAAAATAAATCTGATCAGGAGAAGTAATGGATTTTGGATTTTCCATCGTGAAATTAACAGTCACGCTATCAGAACGATTACGGAAAGTAAAATCGAAAAGGAATAAATCATTATTGTTCTGAAATGACAATGGTTTAACAAAATACTGAATTACTCCGGGTGACACAAAGAATTCTTCCCAAAGGTTTTTACCGGTTTTGGTTGTTGCAGGCTTAATGGAAAAACAAGAATTGAAAAGCAAAATAATGAAAAGGTAAAAGGCGGGATTTCGTTTCATTGAAAATTATTGAGTTATTAACTGGCTGTCGAAATACTTGGAAACAAATGATTCGTTTATGATATTTTGGCTGTAACTGATTGCCGAGAATATGTATTTATTGCCTGAATCAAGTTCTTTCAGGTAATGTACAACAAAGGCAGATGTATCTATTTGCTGGAATATTTTTACTGAATTTACTTCTGACGAATCAACACTCACAATCCTTGAATTCAAATTTGCTAAAATCCTCCCTTTTAGTTCTTCAATTGTGGTTTCGAACCCGACTCCAATATAAATTTTAAAATTATCGCCTTTTAAAACCTTGTATAAAACCAATGAATTCTCCATTGAATTATTAAACATAGATTTGTAAAAATCTGATTCAATTTGAGATACATGAACAGAACTAATCCCTGGCTGAATGTTATATTGGGTCGTATGGTCGAGAATAATCCTATTATTATTGGTACATCCCAAAATCAGGAATAAGATTACAACAGTAAATTTAAATTGCTTGTGCATGTGATTTAAGTTCTGAAATGCTTTTTAGATTTGTATCGTTGACTTTTTTATTAATGGCATAAATACAACTGGTGGGAGTTAATCAAAACTCCCACCAATGCAAAATCTATTCACCGCTAACAATTGTTTCATAGGTAACAATAATACCCAACAGGCTTGTTTGTTTTAAATCGACTGACGAAATACGTGTAATTCCACCGTTTTTTGCGGCTGTTTTAATACTTGCATCCGCATTAAAAAAAAGAACGCCCAAATAACCGGTTGCAGTTGCTGTTCCAACCTTACTTCCAACTGCATATCCGGTTGCATTTACCGGAAGAGTAAGCGAGCAAGATGTTACTAAAATCGCAACCACAAAAGCTGCAGCAATAATTTTGATTTTTTTGTTCATGTTACGCATAATTTTAAATTGTAAGTTAGTCCTACTCGTTAGGCTTTTCGGAAACACCCCTGTTTTTATTAGCTGTTCAGGTCAGTTTTATTTTTTAAGCATTGTAAGCGTTAAAAAAGCAATGAATAAGATGGCAAACGTGTAAAGTGCTATTTTTATAACTTTATTTAGTTTGTCGCTCTTTTGTCCGATATCAGAAATTTCTTCATTAATAGAATTGGGTAGAATGCTTGCAATACTGTCCATATCGGTGTCGTTTTTAACTGGCAGATAAATCCAATTCAAATTGTCTTCAGCAAGGGAGTTAAATTGATCATCATCCTCAAATTCAAGAAGAATTGCTGAGTGATTGTCAGAAGAAACAGAAAGACATTTGAGTTTTATCAGTTCAAGCTTTTTATTGATTTCCAGTGTTGTATCGCAAAGTGTATCAACCAAGTCCGAATCATTATAAGCCTCCAGAACACCATCACTGCACATAAATATTAAATCACCATTTTCTACTTTCGTTAGAACTGAAATGTCAGCTTTCGAAACTTCAACCGCTGGAACTGCCTGAATTGCTCTGGTTATTTGATTCCTTCGGCTGTGGGTTTTCGCTTCCTCATCGTTTATTATTCCTGATTGTAAAAGTTCTGCAACAGTTGAATGATCGGTGGAATGCCAATATTTTCTCTCACAAGGCTTGATAACATAAATTCGACTGTCACCAATATGAGCAAGTAAAACCTCCTGGTTGGCGACGAATACTGCGCACAATGTAGTTCCCATTCCAAAGTTGTCCGGAATTTCAGTTAGGCTTCTATTTAATTCATCTTGAATCTCAACGATAATTTCCTGTACCCATTTTGATGAAAATGAGGACCTATTTACCCCTTGTGTTTTTCGAATTATTGAATCAGCCACAAATCTACTTGCAACTTCTCCTTTATCAATTCCTCCTACTCCATCACACAAAGTGAAAACGAAGTCGCTAACAGCAATAAAATCTTCATTATTGTTACGCGTACCAATGGCTGAATAAGATACTATTTTCATTTCAGGTACTAAATTTCAGGTTGATAAATAAAAAGAGCTTATCCTTATTTCACTTTATTGTTTTTCTCCCAAAATTTAATTTTGCTGAATATATTTGGTGTCGATGAAGTGTTGGCTGTTTTAACCTTTGTTTTCCTTCTTGCCGGATCCAAAAGTGGTTTATGCCAAAGCCGAAGCATTTTATTCGAGTTATAAACTTTACCATTTAAAGTAATTCCAATTGAGCCCACCCATGATTCTTCAAGTTTTGCCAATGGGAGACTTTCTTCAACAAAAATGCCCTGATCCAAGTACCCATACTTTTTTTGTCTGTTATCCCAGTAGTTCAATTTTCCTTCGCTTACCTGCATGCCCGTTTTGAAATTTATATTGAAGTAGGAAAGCCGGGTTGAAATCTCAATCCCATAAAAATATTTTAGCATTTGCACATCGGCAAATCCAGGAATATTCGCTCCAATAAATTTCAATCCAGGAGTGTATTTTACTCTGCCAAGCAAATTTACATCCACTTGTCTCAGAATGGAACCTCCCAAACGCCAATCCCAATTCAGGAAGAAAAAATTGGGCGCTAAAGTTTTAAAATCAATTGAATCAGTCTTAATCAACTTATAATCAACACTCAAAAGCGCTGACGAAAGACCTGATCCTGGAAAAACATGAATGCGGCCAAAAGAAGCTTCAAAATTATCGACATCGTCAAATTTTCTGATATCAGTTATTTTGGCAGCTCCCTGTTTTAACCCGATGCTCGCTTCGAGCAAATGGAATGAAGATCTTGAATAGTTTGGTAATTTTCCTCTTTTAGTTATTTCAGGAATGTGGTTAATCGTACTTTTATAAAGTACCTTTTTGCCATCACTCAATGAAATTCCATAATTGCCGAATGGCAGAGGAACATTTGCAGGGGTGATAAACTTTTCTTCAATTGCAATATTTTGGTTTTCCTTCTTCCCAATAAGATTAACAATCAGGCCTTCTTTTTCGCTTGTTATATTTAATGGCGAAACTGACCGAAGATCATATTTTACAGTTTCTTCATCAGGTGTATTTTCACTAATCAGTTTTGAAATTTTCTCGGTAGCAAAACCGCTTTTCCTTATTAAAATTTCATGATTACCTGCATTGACGAGCGTGGAAACCGGAGTAAATCCGATCCGATTCCCATCCAGCATTACTTCGGAAGAAGAAGGTGTGGTTTCGAAATTGATTTTTCGGGCAACTAACATCGAAACATCAAAATCGGTTATTTTTTTCTCAACCACTGTGAGGGAATATTCTTCCTCAAGGGGAATAAATCCAGGCTTTTCGAACCTCACTTTGTGATTTCCAACCCTGGTTTTAACCTTAAAAAGAGGCACCTTTCCAATTTTCTGATTATTAACAAATATTGTGGCCCCTTCAGCAAATTGTTTATCGACAAAAGTCAGATAGCCAAAAATAGGCTCAAGACTTACTGAAATGTTGTGCAGTTTCCCATTTTTTGCCTGAATTGTTGTTTCAAAAGGAATGTAACTTTCAGCCTCTATTTTTATTTTATGCGTACCTTCATTTACAGGTATAATATTTCCTTCATAAAACTTGAAAAATTCAACATCATCAAAGAAACTTCGTTGGTTCATCCCCGGTTTTACCATCGCATCAAGTTCAATTTTAACTGAATCAATCCATAATACCGGAACCTTGAGAAATAAAGAATTATCATCAGTTCTTAAATCAAGCTTTATTCTTGAAAAAAGTGGTATAAGATCTATGTTATAAGTCTTTTCTGCATCGCGGGGAATGACAATCATTGTGTCAACATTTTTATATTGGGCTTTCACAATATTAATCCTGTATTTTCCACTCACATTTGTAATTGGCTGATTTGATGACAATACGAGATTATTTAAATCAGGAAAAATTACCGTGGAGTTCCTTGGATTAGTAATTATATTGACTTTTCCTTTTGCCGTGTTTGCAGAAATTCGGAATGCCAGTGGCTTATCGAGATCAAAAATTTCAATGTCCTCCGATTGAAGATTGGTTCCCGATACGGTTAATTTAAATTTTATCTTTTCGTGACAGATGATGTATTGATTTTCCTGCTCATTGTGAATCACAATAAACTCCTCAACCGGAAGCATATTTGATTCAAACTTCAACCCGGGAAGAGAACTGTTAATTACAATAATCAAATCTTCAGGAGTACACTGTTCAGGGAAAACAAGAGATACACGTTCCATTTTTTCGATAAACATCGTTTCCATATTCTGGGAATGGGCCAAATTACAAAACAAGAAGCCCATTAGAAGAAAACCTAACTTAATGCAGTTTAAATATTTCATAGTAAGGTGGGTTAATTGGGTTTTTTATATGATCTTTTATTTTACAGAATCTCCAGCCGATATTTTAAAATTATGCAGTCCAAATACATCATTTTCTGATGTTTTTTGGGCATCCTGCCAGGTTCGCACCCAAATTATCGGATTTTCATTTTCTTTAAACTGAACCAATAGAAATAATAAACCATCATCCCTGTACTTCTGGGTATCCCAAATTTGTTGAAGCATAATACCATAGAAATTAGGATGTTTGCGGTGTTTTACGACTTCTATATTTTTAAAATCCAATCGCAAATAACCAATGCTATTAAATACATTATTGAGTTTTGCAATGTATTCGCTCTTTGTCGAAACCTGATACTCGATTTGATTTTTGGTGAAGTTATTCTGAACATGATCAGTTGAAATTTCTTGTGT
Source organism: Chitinophaga pinensis (assembly GCA_945897845.1). Lineage (GTDB taxonomy): Bacteria > Bacteroidota > Bacteroidia > Bacteroidales > Prolixibacteraceae > Aquipluma. The sequence continues at coordinate 13,374 of CAMDGL010000010.1, forward strand.
TTTCAAAACTTTTCCGGTTATTATCAGCGCTTTGTCGCTGTATAATTTTTCGATGTATTTAATATCCTTTTTCACGTAGGAAGTGCGAAGATTTTCCAGAAAATTTAATATAATTTCCCTTCGGGTTTTATCAATAACACTTGTAGCATCGAGTACGCTCTTGTATTGATGGGCTTCCAGGGCGATGTAGAAATCATCAATTCTACCGTCAACACCATATTCCAAAACAATGTCAAACTTGTCAGAATTTCCAAAAACAAAAGGGATATTTCTGATTTGATAGAGATCATCTTTTTGCAGCACATTCTCTGAAATAGTTGCAGCAGAGCAATAAAAATGGCTGTCTTTCCATAAGTCAGTAATTTTTTCAACTCCTGACGGCGTTACAAACTTTTCATCAAACCTGGGCAATTCATAACCTTTAATATAGGCTTCATTTATTTTAATCAGTAATTGCGAAGTATTCTGCTCAATGTTCTGCTTAACGATACCATCCTCAATGCCTCCAATTATTTTAAACGAAATTCTGGTCACCTGAGAGATGCAAGTCAAACTGACAAAGATTTGAATAACAGTTAGGAATAGTAAATTTCTGATCATATTGTTTGTGGTTTTTGTATTAACATTGACTCAATTGACACTTTCTCTAGGAATATAAGCAAATAACAAACCATCAACTTCTCCATTATTTTTAAAAATCGTTTTTGCATTTGTTGTCACAACCAGTAAATGGTTATAGTTATAAACCTTGCTGCTGATAAAAACGCTGGCTTTCATATTATCTTTATCCTCGTTCTGCCATCCAAAATATATGTTGTAATCTGCTGAGAAATTACCAAAGAAAGTATTGAGATTAAGCCTGAATTTTTCATCAATTCCTCCATACAGCTTTTGAGTTATATTTAGCTTTACTGAAGTTGGCAGCAGGTTAAGGAACAAATTTCGGGTTGATTCTTTGTAATATTTGCTACTAAAAACCGGATATATTGAATCGTTTACATAGTAATATTTACTGGATGACAATTCTGGTGTTGTTGAATATATTTCACCCTGATACAAATAAATGTCCTGTGTTTTTAGTTTAAGCTGATTTCTGGAAGGTCTTGCATTACTAATCTGAACACCTTTTGAAAATTTCAGTTTCCGCAACAAATCTTTCTCTAATTCGTCCTTCGTTTTTTCAGTAATTATCGAATAGTTATTAGGAATCCTGACAGTCAGTGTATTTGGTTTATCAAGCAGCCAATAAAAAGCGAAGAATTTTGAGTCATGTTTAATATTTAACGACGTATTTTGGTCAATTGAAATCTTTGGATTAAATGACATAGTGTTTTGTCTGGGAAGGGAACTGCCATTGAATAAAACTTCAATATTATTTTCAATCACCGCCTGATTCAGTAAATATTTTTCCTGCATTAATATTGAAACAAGAAATGCTCTTTCAATATAATCAAATACTTCGCGGATATTTGTAAAGTTCTGAATTTCATCTATTAAATACAATCCAAGGTGTTCTAACTCGTTGTATTTGTTATACCTGCAAATCAGTATCCTCTTTTCTCCAAATAAAGTAACATTCAATATATGTGAACCTGCCACATTCGATAAACCTTTAAGTTCTATTTCTTTTCTGTAAGCTTCAGGGATCATCTCAAAAACCTGCTTTATTCTTGAAGAGTTAAATCTTAATTCCGCACCAATACCTGAAGATGTATCGAGAATTGAAACGACTACCAACACAAGTAATTTTAGAAGTATTCCTTTGGGTTTTGCGATTTTTTCCATCCTGCTGAATATTATTGATTTCTTCCGATTACTATTCTTTCTTTTCTTATGCCATCTTTATCGAAAAGATAGCCCTTGTATAGTTCTCCTTCGATCCAATCACCTTCAATATAATTTCCTGCCTCTGCTTTCCTTTCCATCGGATCATCTTTCGAAATCAATCCTCCGGTTTTGAAATAGTACTTTCCCTTTCCATGCATTTTCCCATTTTTCAGAAATCCAAAATAGGAGTCTCCGTTTGGAAATAAAATTTCACTTTGAGTTATGGCAGGCGTAATTTCTTGTTCTACCGGTTTTTCTTCAACTTGAATTTTTGTTTTAATTTTCATTTCGGATGAATCAACTAAATTTCTGCCTTGTTCAACTTTGTTTTGAATTCCAGAAATTTGCTGAATATTCGAATCAGCAATCTGGTTGTTGGTTTCCTTGTCTATTTTTGGCATTGGCCGCAAATAATAAATTGATACGCCCAATAACGCCACGAGAAAGAAACCGGCCAATGCAAATATCACAGGCCTTTTCGAATGTCTTGGTTTAGCTGTTTTCTTCTTCCCGGCAGTACTTGAAACTATTTGAGTACTCTCATTATCAATATCTTGAATCTTGAATTGTCCTGTTTTCTGATTTTCTTGCTTTTTCTGACCAGAAAGCAAAAGAATGCACTCTTCAGCATCTCTAATTCGTAGTGAAGGATCGGTAATCAAACATTTTTCAATTACTGATTTCCAGGGAGCAGGGACTGAATCAATAGTTTGAGGCAATTTTCCTAAATTTATTTGTTTCAGTATTTCCTGCCGGCCCAACTCACTTGAAGTACTGTGTTCACCGGAGTTAAACGGTAAATCACCAATAAACAAATGAAAAGCAATGACTCCGAAGCTCCACAAATCGGTATTCTTTCTAATTGTCTTATCAGCAAGTTGCTCGGGCGAAGAATAAGCAATTGTTCCAGCTCCGATCAACGAATTGCTGTATTGTGTATTTTTTGTTGATGTTAATTTCTTACTTATCCCGAAATCTGTAATCTTTGGAATGAAGTTGTTGTCCCTTTTTACAATCAGGATATTTTGTGGCTTGATATCCCTGTGAATAATGTTTTGGGAATGTATAAACCTAATTCCCTCGAGAAGGCTTGAGAGTATATAATACTTCTGATTAAGGTTTAGTGATTGCTTATGCATCAGTTGCAAAAGGTTTCCTAATTCGTAATACTGAAGTATTCCAAAATCATATTCTCCGGCCAGTGAATTGAAAGTATAGCATTCTTCGTACCTTGCAATATTTGGATGGGCAGGCAATTTATTAACCAGCTCCACCTCATTTTTGAGCCTCAATTCAGGAAAATCAGCTTTAATTTTCGATACTTTAATGGCAACCCATCTGTCAAGAAAGGTATCATAAGCTTTGAATACTTCTCCAAAGCCACCCTCTCCCAACCGGTCACTGGCAGTTTCGTACCTATATCTTTGCTGAAATTCTTCCTGGGTAATCATCGAAAATCAATTTGTGATTTTTTGTAAGTCCGGATTATTTTAACTCAATTTGAATTTTGGTTTCTCCAATGATAAACACATCCAAATCATTCAGAAAAATCTCATCATCTGACTTCAACGCTTGTGTGGAATCATTCAGGAAGGTGCCATTTGGGCTGTTATTATCTCTAATGATGGCCTCATAATTATGACCTTTCTTCGTTAAAATTATTTCGCAGTGATAATTGCGTGACATCTTTTTATCAGAGGTAAATATTGGAATATCCGGAATAGATTCGCTTTTTAACATGCTCAAACGACCAATAGTGTTTTTTCCTTCCTTCAGATTAAAAATTTGCTCTTCAGTTCTTTCATCCTTAAGTACCTTTAACCTTGCTGAAGAAGCTTTAATGTTTCTGGAATTAACAATTTGGGTTGGAGGCAGGTCAAAGGCAGTTTCCATCAACCGGGGTTCTGCCAATGTGTTCAGCGCAGGTACTTGTACTTTCATTGGCTTCCCACATTTGGGATTAGAACACTTGATGGAAACTGCTTTCCCTTCATACGGAATCATTAATTCTTTCTGCACAGACGTAATTTCCATACAGTTTAAGCATTTGATTTTTATTACCTCCATTGGTGTTTGATTGATTTTGAAATTATTAGTAAATCTCAGGTACTTTAAGTTTCAGGTGAAGTCCGCATGCAGGATTACCGCACTTTAATTTGATCAATTTGCCACAAAAAGCCATCACCACTTTTGTTTTCACAACAGAAACACTGCCACAGTGCGAACATTTTATTTTTAGTAGTTCCATTGAAATTGAATTTTTAATTAAACAATTTTTCAAATTATATTTCGTCGCCATCAATTAACAAACAGACTGAATTATAGCGTTTAAAGCGAGTCGTCACCATTGTCTGGTTCTTCATTTAGACCAATTTGAGAATCCAATATGGATTCACCCCATGGAAATTCAGTAACATCGGAAAAGCTGGGAGGTAATTGGCTATGAAAAATCGGTTCAATGACATCACTTACAATTATTCCGACATTTTCGCTTTCATTTTCCGGACGAAGGATCTCTCCTGTAATTGCAGAATTCACAGTCTCAAGAACTGGTTCGTAAAGGATATTTTTTTCGCCCCAGGGAAATTCTTCAACATTTTGGAAGCTCGATACCGTTGCATCTTGAATATCTACTGACGGAGCAGAATCAATTATAATACCTGCCCCCTCGGTTTCGGTAACAAGACCTTCAGTCCCTACAGGTTCTCCCCATGGATATTCAGTAATCTGTTCAGGATCAATAACTATTGGATTAATTTTTTCTTCGGCAGCAATGGTGTTATCAGATAATGAAACACTAACAGTCGGCTCTTTGTGTTCTACTGCTTCACCCCATGGATATTCTTCAACTTCCGATGAATCTGCAACAGGTGTTGCTTCATCATTAATTTCCTCATTAAATACAATTGCTGAAGCATCGTTTTCAGGAATCTGATCATTCATTTCATTTACAGTTTCACCCCATGGGAATTCTGTAATCTGGTTTGAATCAATAATTACAGAGTCTAATTTGATCGATTCGTCGTCGGATAAAACAGTAATTTCAATATCATCAGATAGCTCAAAAACACCTTGTTGTTTAAGATCAGTGTCATCATCCAGTGTAATTATTTCAGCATTTGTCAAATCTTCATTTTCCACCTGTTCGGTTGCTGTCGGTTCTGTAATTATTTCAGCGTTGACAACAGGCTGCACCGGATCAGATGTGTTTTGAACATCTAATGAAGCCAAATATTCATTCTTTTCTGATTGTGGCATCGTCTGCCATTCTTCCTTGTAATAGGTATTGTAAACGTTGTCCTTCCATAAAAACCATCCACCTGGACCACTTATGCTTCTGGCAAGTTTAAAGGCCTCACTAAATGGCATATTTTCATCACTAAACTCCTGAACCGGATTTTTTGTAAATAGTATAACGGATTCATTTTGCTCATCCTGCGGATTGATAACGTTTACTGAAGCTGAACTATCCGGATTAGCTTGCGGAGATTCCATTTCTTCCGGATTCTGCATGGTTGGGATAGTATTTGGTTCGTCCATTGAATAGAGCGTGAACAACCCGCCTCCTAAGCCAATACCGGCAGAAATAACACCTGCAGACGATAGTAATTCTTTCTGGCGTCTGGTAAGATTTTTCAGAACGATTTGGTTCTTTACTTCTTTTGATCCTGATTTGATTTCTGTATTTTCCATCACATTAGATTTTAAAATTTAAGGTTAAATTAGTCGGTCACTTTCCATTTTCCAAAATGAATGTACAAAATGCAGGTTTTTGTTCATGAAATTAATTTACCCATCTCGCACCACAATTTTCACACTCTTTTTTGGCCGCCCAATGCTGCCATCGTCTGCTAATTAAACTTTTACCACATTTCGGACATTTATATACCATTTCAAGCTCAGCCGTTAAAATATCTATCCGGTCTTTTAGTTTTGAATCCCGCTGCAAGACAATAGAGATGATTCCACCTAAAAGTCCCGCTGCCGTCATTACCGGATAGCGGATCTGAGGATCCGAAATAATAAAAAATGCGGCTCCCATCACAAAGAGAGTTATTAACGTTCTGATAGTCATCGGCAGAATCTGAGATCTACTCCTTGAGTCGTTCACCTTTTTCTCATAATCCTCATAGACTTTCTTTAACTGTTTAAATTCGTCGTTAAAATCAGTTCTTGATTCTTTGACTTTTTTACCTATTTCTGAAAAAAGATATCTGGTATCAATAACATAAGGACCTAAACTAATTTTATCGTCTGGTGCGATGGATTTTTTTCTGATTCTCAAATCATTAACATAGGTATAGTTATTTGAGTCTAAATCCTCAATAATTAATTCGCTCTCCGATTTAAATATTACTGATAAATGTTTACGCCCAACAACAGGTTCGTCAACAACGATATCATTTTCAGGAGACCGGCCCAAAGTATATTGCGTCTTCATTTTCGTTCATTTAATTTTCAACGATGTTGGTAATTCAGGCTGTAAACCATAGAAGATGTTCCTTCAACCTTTTTAAATACACAGGCGAGAGAACAATACTGCTTGTATTACTATTCAATCCCCTAAAGTGTACTTTCATGTCATCGACACGGGTGATATTTTCAACATTGACAATGTAGGATTTGCCAATTCGTACAATTTCCGGGAATGGGGATAGTCTTTGGAAAATATCTTTAATTTTCTTTGACAATAACACGGATTTCGAATTTCGCAGATGAACTGTGGTATAGTTGCCATCACCTTCACAAAAACAAATATCATCAGAAGTTACTATATCGAAACCTCCCTGATAATTGAGTTTTACTTTCAATCTCGCTGCTGAGTACTTTTCTTCAATTTTTTGATACATCAGGGCAACTGCCCTGCGCGAAAATGGATATGGCAGAAAAAAGACAGCATTGCACTGCCAAGAGAAATTAGCCACCATTAAATCCTTCGAACAAAAGATCATCTGAACAATCGGATAATTTATCCTGAATTGCCAGATAAATCGACGTTGCTCAAGATTTAGCTCGTCAATATAAATAATAATTGTATTTTCAACTTTGGCATCAATTTTTTTTAAATCAGAAACATAAGCTATCTGAACTGAAGTATATTTATTGCCATACATTGCTGCAGTCAGACTTTTCAAATTTTCAGCAGTATCAGGATTGAATCCCAAATAATAGATTTGTCGGTACACGATGGTTAGAATGTAAAATGATTGAATAATTGACTTTAAATATTGAAATTGAAATAATTTATTATTTTTAAAAGTATCGCATTACAAAATGATATACAAATCGTATAGTGCACTATATAAATGTTTTATGACATTCAACTTTAATTATTTTTTTCAACATTTTTTCATTACATTACGAACAAGGTTGATTTGTCTCGGATTTATTTTCGAAACTTAAAAACAGGAATTGTCAGTATTTTAATGGAGTGAAGGTATGTTTCGTTCAAAAGAAAACATCTATTTATCAATTCCTCAACACGATTACCAAATCAGTTGCATGAGCTTCTATCGAAATTCACAAACACTGGAGGAATTTTAATCAAGGTACAGTTCAGAAATAAATACGCTGATTTTCCGCATGGAAAACCTACGAAATCGGATTCGAATGATTTTGTAGTGAAAGTAAGTTCTATATCAAGAATTGGGATTAGCCGGTATTAATTCCTGACCACGATGAGGCCCCCCGAATAAGTGGTTCTGTATTGTTTCAGCGGCTCAATAGCCGGCCCTTTTACCGGACTGCCATTTCCCCCGGAAAGAATGTATTGAGAGCCGCAACAAGGACAGGTTGCTATCCCGCTTCCATCCGTTGTAACCCGACAGGTTGAGGAGACTTCGTGGGTACAGGCAGCATCGAAAGCCAGAAATGGATTTGGACTGTCGATCTGATCGCGGAAAACAATGATACCTCCAAAACCTGCATTTTTAAAATATACAGAACCTCCCGGAATGTTGAATTCGATATAATTGGTGGGATTTATTGGCATATTGACAGAAACATAAGGAACAACCGAAGTATAGTCGTCTTGGCATCCGCTGATTCCTGTCAGGAAAAACAAACAAATCAAAACTGTTTTTAAACCTTTACCCGAAAACTGAGCCATTTTTTATATCTTTAATCCTTTAATTAGAACAAAGAAAGGAACAAATTATTTTATCCTGACTAAAAAACAATCAAAATGGACGATTATATATTTCTGCTCATTGCTGTGGGTCTTTCTATTTATGCAGCCATCAATAAAAGCAAGAAGGAAAAAAATGCCCCCGTTCCGGTAGTCGAAGATGAACCTGAAGAGGACAACGCACGGAATTTTTTCATGGATCAATTGTTGGGCGAAGATTTTCTGGAAGAACCGATCGTAAAAAAACCGAAACCGGTAAAAATGGCACAGATTCCTGCCAGACCGGAATTTAAAAGCGGGCTCGACATGAATAAGAAAGGGCTGTTCAAATCTAAAATTGTAAGCTCTCTGCCCGAACGAAAAAGACGCCCGTCTCTTTCAACCATTAATGCACAAGCGGAAGAAGAGGAAGAAGTTTTGGCGGAAGATGCAGGCAGCTACCTCGAGGATTTTTCGTTGCGGAAGGCAGTAATTTACTCCCAAATACTGGAACGAAAATATTAGCCGGGACTTAATCCCAAGGATTTACTAAAATGCTGAATTCCTTTTTTGCACCGGCAAAGACAAAGGACAAGGCATGAAACTTTTTATTATCCAGACAATTAATTGTTTTATAAAACATACTGGTTAGCAAAGGTTAAAAATTTTTATAAGTTTGTATCCCGAAAGAGTTCCGCAATGGCCGGAATTCTTTTTTGTTTTAATAGTGCTTAAAGAAAGAACAAAAACCATGAAGAAGGTTACTTATATTACAGAAGAAGGCCTTAAAAAATTGAAAGATGAACTCGATCGTCTGATTACAATTGAGCGTCCTAAGATTTCGAAAGCAATTGGTGAAGCAATTGAAAAGGGTGACATCTCGGAGAATGCCGAATATGATGCAGCAAAAGATGCTCAGGGCATGCTCGAAGCAAAGATGTCGGTACTGAGCGAACAAATTGCCACCGCACGTATCATCGATGAATCGAAAATCAATACAACAAGTGTTCAGATACTGAACAAGGTTACGATTCTTAACAAAACGAACAATACCACTATGCAATATACCATTGTATCAGAACCTGAAGCAGATCTGAAACTTGGTAAGATTTCTATCCAAACGCCTATTGCAAAAGGACTGTTGGGCAAGAAACTTGGTGATGTGGTTGAAATACAGGTGCCATCGGGCAAAATGCAATTTGAAATAATTGACATCGCAATCTGATAATCAAAAATAATGTCCGGCATTTTTACCAAAATTGTTAACGGAGAAATACCTGCATGGAAGGTAGCCGAAGATGAAAACTTCTTCGCTTTTCTTGACATTTTCCCTGTTGCCAAAGGTCACACCCTGGTTATTCCAAAAAAGGAAGTCGATTACCTGTTCGATCTGGACGACGAAACCTACCTTGGGTTGCAACTATTTGCCAAAAAAGTGGCAATTGGCATCCAAAGAGCAATACCATGCAAAAAAGTTGGGGTGATGGTTTTAGGTCTGGAAGTGCCACATGCCCACATTCATTTGGTTCCGATGCAGACGGAGGCTGATTTGCTTCACTTCTCTAAAAAATTGTCGTTCAGTAAAGAAGAAATGGCTGAAATTACGGCGGCAATAGCCAAAGAAATTGAATTAGGATAAAGAAATTCAAAATACAGAGATCCCGGGAAACCGGGATTTTTTTGTTAGCTGAAAAGGAAACCTTATTGGCGAAAATTACCGACTGTAGATTATTACCTAAAAATTATTGATAATTCAGGAAGAGGCCAATAACTAACCATAGGCAGTTACAGGCTTTTCAGCTTAAGAAAGAATTGTAATTATTTTTTGAATTACATTATTTACAACAGCTTCATTGAGCGAAGCTGCTTTTTTAATAATTATTTCCTTGTCAGCAGTAAAAATACGGTTTGGACGTATGTTGCTTGGCACCGTTAATTTGTTGGTCTTGAAATCATTGTATTCAATTGCAATAGCATACTTGTCTTTTATTTGCTGGCTGGTAATCTGGCAAAGTGTAATATCATCGCCTTGCAGGTTTGCCAGGACAAGGGCTGGCCTTTTCTTACTTCCCGAAAGGTCAGAAAAAGGGAAAGGGATTACTACGATATCGCCTTTTATAAATCTTTCCATGCTTCATCTTCTTCAGTTGAGAGCCAGTCTTTTGCTAAAGCCTTTTCACTTGCAAAATGCGTATAAACTTTGTCATTGTTCATTGCTGGATTCGTTTCCATTCGAATAACCTCGCCAAGTTTAACCTTTTCCTTATAAGGTAATTGTTTTACAAGATCTACAATCTGGTTGAAACTCACTGAAAGGTTTATAGTATCTGCAACAGTTTTCATACTTTATATTCCAAAAAATTTATTATTGGCAAATTTACGAAAAGAAAAAATATCACTTCACCCTTCCCGGATTCTTTTTTGCATAATCGCCCCAGCTTTTTACTCCTGATTTTGTTACCGGGTTTTTCATTTGCAGGTAATGGCAAACAGCAACGGCAACAGCATCGGTAGCATCCAGTTCCTTTGGAAGTTCGTTCAGCGCAAACATGTTTTTCAGGAAAAATGCCACCTGTTCTTTGGCTGCCCGCCCCATTCCGGTTATGGACTGCTTTACTTTCAGCGGGGCATATTCAGAAACGGGAATGTTCCGGCTCAGCGCCAGACCCATCACCACACCTTGTGCGCGTCCCAGTTTAAGCATTGCCTGAATGTCCTTTCCGTAAAAAGGTGATTCAATCGCCAGCTCATCAGGTTGCAACTCATTCAGGAGCAAAACAGTACGATCGAAAATATTTTTCAGTTTCTGATAGTGATCCGATCCGGTGGTTTTGATGACGCCAACATTCAGGATTCGCGGCTTGTTGTTCAATACTTCGATCAATCCGTAACCCATTACATTCGTTCCCGGATCGATGCCCAGTATTCTTATTGGTTTATTGTCCATGAAAAGTGTGCTAAAGGTTCAAAGGTAATGCTTCTGTTTTCTGTTGAAACCAAATTCCTGAAATGATGAATCCCAGTCCGATATAAGTGGTGAAATGAATGGTTTCTCCCAGTATAAAATGGATAAAAATCAGCGACAAAAAGGGAGATAAGAAAATCAGATTGCCGGTTTTTGCATTGTTTTCACTCAGGTGCATGGCTTTCATCCAAAGAATATAGGTAATTCCGAGTTCGAACAAACCGATATAAATGGCTGCCGGCAAAGCTTTCATTTCAGGAATTTGAAAATCAGTAAAAATAAAAGCCACAACCAGCAGATAAATCAGGCCGAAAGCAAAATTCCAGAAAAGTTTGAAAATCTCGTCGCGTTTGTCGAGCACACTTAAAATCCAGAAAAGAGCCCAAATAACGCTGCTTCCAACTGCCAGCAAAACTCCAGTGAGGTCTGTATTTTTAATTCCTGAGAGACTTCCCTGCGACGAAATGAACATCACACCAACAAAACTGACGAGAATGGCCACGATGTTTCGTGTCGTAATTTTTTGACCAAGCATCGGGGCTGAAAGCAAAGCCAGCGTTATGGGCCAAACCATGTTCAGCGGTTGTGCCACCTGCGCCGGTAGCAGACTGTATGCATGAAAAAGAATGAGGTAATACCCAAAGGGATTCAGCGCTCCGAGCAATGCCGATTTACCCAGTCCAACCCATGAAACAGTGAACAATTCTTTCACTTTACCCTGAAAAAGGATGACCACGAAAAAGGTAATCAATGAAAATGCGGAAGCAGTCAAAATCAGGTAAAGTGGTGAAAGTGTTTTCAGTCCGATTTTAAATGCTGTGGCAACAGTTGACCACAGCACAACCGAAAGCAGCGCATAAATGTATGCTTTCGATAGCTGTTTCATGGGTTCGGATCTTTACCTTCAAAAAATAGTTGCTCTTTCGTCTTCACAGAATCCGGTTTACCTTCAGTTTTTACTGAATCCTGCATCTTTCGAAACTCCGCTCTTGCATCCACCACGTAAACACTTCCGGGGTAATCGGTCAGCATTTTTTTGTACAGTTCCATCGCTTCCGGTTTTCTGTTCAATCTGGTTTCATAGATTGCAGCGAGCTGAAAAAGTGCATCGTCGGCCAGTGTTTCCCAACTATTTTCTTTCACGATTGATTCAAGCAAAATGGCTGCGTCTTCGTATTTGCCTTGCTTCTGAAAAATGCTTGCCTTCCTGAAGTTTACATCATCGGTCAGTGAATTAAATGCATACAATTTACTGATAGAATCGAGCGCAGCCAATGCTTCCGAAGAATGGTTGCGGAATAAATGCAGATCGGCACGGGCAAACATCCGGAGCGGAGTTGCAGTAGAATCATCTTCCATATTTTCGCTGATAAAAAGAGCCAATTCCATGGCATCGTTGGCAATCAGTTTCGAGGTGCTGGCTTTCAAGGCATCGAGCTGCGCTTTGGCCCATGCAAAGTTACCCATGTAATAACCCAGTTTGGCTTTTTTGAACTTCACATCGTCGGCAAGCAGAAGGCTTTTGTTGCTTTCAATTACCTGCGAATAAGTGATCACCGCTTCCCAAAGGTCTCCGGAATAAACATAAATGTCGGATAATTCAGCCTTCATCAGCGACATTTGCTGCGGAGTAATTCCTTTCAGTGTCATTCCTTCTGTTAAAATTCTGATGGCTTCAGTTGGCTGGTCGAGGTAAAAAGCCAGTAAATGGGCGTATTGAGTTTGAAGACCGGAAGTTTCAGGAGAAGTACCAAAAATGGCAAATGTTTGTAAAAACTGCTCTTTCAAAGCACCTGCCTGCGACAAATCCAGTGTTCCTGAATCCAAAAAACGATTGTAATACATTTGCATCCGCTGTTGGCTGGCCAAATTATAGTAATCCGCCTTTTTCCCTTTACTGATCAGATAGTCATATGCTTTTACCGCCTCGTCGTAATTTTTATTGGTAGCCGACACATTTGCCAATGCGAAGATATTGCCATCCTCTGAGCCGGTTCGTTTGTCGAGCGATATGGCCTGTCGGGTAGCTGCCGTAAAATTTTTATCCTGAATGAATAGCCAGATTAGCAGCCGGGTATATAAAATCTGTCCGGGATCCTGCTGAATCCGCTTCAGGATATACGTTTTCATTTGGTTGCTGATTTCCTGATCGTTGTCAACCGACAAGACGGACTGAAGATTGCTTTTAACAATTTCCAGGTTGGTCTCAATCTGCTTCGACCATTCGAGGTATTCGTTCAGCATTGCATCGTAGTTGCGGAGGTAATAATAGATGCGCCCCAGTTCGTAGTTAAACAGGTTTGGATTTCCAGCCCTGCCTTTCACGTATACCTTTTCGGCATATTCAAATTCGCGCCGGTTGATAAACTGGTTCGACAAATTTTGAAGTGCCGCCGGATTATTTGAAAGCAATGAAATCGCTTTTTCATACATTTTTACCGATTCAGCAACCTGACCCTGTGCCTTTTTCAGGAAACCCCACTGTACATACCAATATGAATCGGTTGTATTGCCCCGCAGACCTTTCCTGATTTCCTTTTCGGCTTTCTCAAAATCAGGAATGCCCAGCAGACAATCGAGGTAAATATTGAAATACCCTTCAGATTTGGTGCTTTCATACAATTGCCCGTATAGTTCGGCAGCTTTTCCAAACTCTTTGTTCTGATAGTACTGACTGGCCAGAATTGACATGTTCTGAACGTCGGTATTTTGCCCCCAAACGATCACCGGCGCCAAAAGAAATATGATCCAGACCAAAGTCTTCATGAAAGCTTTTTAAAATTGAACTACAAAAATAACAATCAAAAGCTTTCGCAACCGGTAAATCTGAGATTTGTGGAAGGATTTGAACTGCGCGACCGAACTTCCTTCGGTTTTTAAAAGTATTTTTGCGAAAATTTGTACCCGATGACAATAGAAATGAAAGGAAGGGAACGGCTTCCGCGATGGATGAAAATGCAAATGCCCAAGGGCGAAAGTTATTCGAGGGTTAAAAATCTGGTTGCTGAACA
>CAMDGL010000011.1 GCA_945897845.1 Chitinophaga pinensis
CGGTCTTTGAATAAGTTCAGCTCAAGGCCAATATCAGTTGATGTCATACTTTCCCATTTCAGATTGTCCAACTGAATACTGGTTGGAACGATGGCAGGGTTGGTGATGTAACTACCTGGGCTTTTCGTGTTATAGGTAGCAAACCTCGCGTAACCATCTCCGGGCGGACGGCCGGAAACCCCCCAGCTAAGACGAAACATACATTCGCTCATCCAGCTGTCCCACGTAGAAAGGATTGGCTCGTCAGAAAAACGCCAACCTGCCGATATACCCTTAAACAGCCCCCAACGGTTGTTTGCTCCAAAAGCTGAGTTGGCATCAGCCCTCAGGATGGATTGCAACATGTACCGATCCTTGAATTTGTAGTTCAGGTTCACCAAAGCTCCCAGATCGCGTTTTTGTCCGCCTCCCGAACCAATCCAGTTGATCTGTGCTCCAACGGCAGGATCCTGTATATCTACACTGGGGTTCCGGTTACTTTCAATAAACATCCATTCGTCGTTCGACTGATTGGTGATCCATGAACTGGCACCCGTAATTACATGGTCTTCAGATTTGGTGGGTATGTCAAATGATAACTGACTTTCTGTTTTAATAGAGTTGCCCTGGCTGTTTCCTTCGGCTGCCCGGTTAACTGTCCATGCCAGCCAATCGGAACCAATCGCGTTGTAGGGCAAAAATTCATTGCTTTTCGATCCGTAATACTGGAATGAAACTGTTTCCCTGAAAACCAGCCAATCGTTGATGTTGTATTTTAACACAAACGAATTCTCCAGGTTGTTTGTGTTATTGTCTTTTTTACCAAGCTGGCCAACCGCAACCGGATTATAATAAGCATATCCGTTTCCCTGGTAGTTTTCTGTTGATCCAACATTTCGTGTAAAATATTCACCGGTACGTTTTCCGCTGGCATCATATTCCCATATACTCATGTTGGGAGCTTTCAGATAAGCCATCTGGCGAATATTTCTATTTTCGATTGAAATATTGCCGTCTGTTTGGTTATTCGAATAGTTGAATTGCACGGTAAACAACAATTTCTTTGAGAGATAATAGTCGAGGTTGACACGTGTCGAGAAACGTTTTGAACCGGTATTGATCGTTGTTCCACCTTCGTCAACATAGCTGAAAGAGGTAAAATACCTGGTTTTTTCGCCCCCACCCGAGATTTTAAAATAATGGTCGTGGGTTATCGAGTTGCGGGTAATGGCACCCAGCCAGTCGGTATTGGCCGAATAGTTGTAAAAATCCACAAAATCCTTGTCGTAGGCAATTTCTTTCGGAACATCGAATACACCCCTGCTGTTGTGCCATTCTTCAAGCTGAAGGGTCACGTATTCGTCACCGTTCAACATCGGAATTGCTGCAGGCTGGAAGTTCATACTGTTTTTGTACTGGTAATCGAACTGAACTTTTCCCATTCTTCCGCGGTGCGTTTCGATGAGCAAAACCCCGTCGGCACCCTTCGAACCGTAAATAGCGGTAGAAGCGGCATCTTTCAGAACTTCGATGGATTTTATATCCTGAAGGGCAATGTTGATCATGTTACTGATATCTTCCTGATCGGCTGAACTTAAGTCAAAGTTACCTGGGACGGTGAATTGGGGAATACCATCAATAACAATCAATGGTTTGTTATTTCCCATGGAACTTAATCCGCGGATGACGATCTGGGAACCTGACCCCGGGTCTCCCGATGCACTGATGATATCAAGTCCCGATACTTTTCCCTGAAGGGCGTCGGCAGCAGAAGTGATACCTGCATCCCTCATTTCCATCAGGTCAACTTTCACACGCGACGAAGCGTTGTCGCGGTCATCAATATTGGTAAGCTGGTTATTTGATTTTGCCTTTGCGCTCACGGTAACCTGGTCCAATTCAATATCAGAAGATACAAGTTCTATCACGACCGGTTTAAGCGGATTTGGCTTGAAAGGTTTGGTCTGATAACCTATCACGCTGACTTTCATCGTATTTTCCGGATTCTTCATCTGATAAACAAAGTTGCCATCGATGTCGGTAATTGTTCCGTTTACAACACGGTTTTCATTATCCGATTCAATAATTGTAGCACCAATAACCGCTGATTTATCTTTCTGATCAATCACCTTTCCCCTGATGGTAGTTTTAGCCGTCTGAGAATATGCCCCGGTAAAGCTGCAAAGTGCGAGTATCAGAATTATGGTTTTTTTGATATTTTTCATTTTGTTCAAAAACCTTAGGTTTAAAATATTCAAATGTTAGCTGGTTTAACTATTTGGTATCAACTTCTCCAAACATCAATGCCTTATCGACCTCATGAATAACACCGTTATTTACTGAATTGGTATATGCTTCTGTTCCGGTTGTACTCAGGTTTCTGGCTGTAAGTATATTCGTTTTCGGGGATTCATTAATAACAACCGCCGGAGATCCGTCTTTCAATGGAATGGTAATTTTGTCGATTCCTGTAACAACTTTCAGTCTGGTATATACAGTTGTAAAAGGAGTGGAACTTCCATCGATCCTTGCGGTTTCGTAAAAATCTGATTTGCTGCTTCCATCGGTGAAGATTAGTTCGCCCTGAATAAAGTGCAGGAGCAAAAAACTCTGGAGTTGATTTATGCTCATTGCATCGGCATTGGCAGCCACCAGTGCTTCAGTTGTAGGAACCAGAACAGTATAGTATTGATTTTCAGACATGAAACTGTATCTTGATTGATTGTCAAGACTGTACCCGGCCTTTTTCAGCAGGCTGTGAAATTTTGGATAGGCGCTTGAAATGGCAATGAAAAGGTTGTTTGCTGAAAAATTCAACCAGTTACTAATCTCGTATGTTGAGCCATTGTCAGAATTGGTACTGATTTTTTGAGGAATTACTGTAATTTGTTTTGCTCCCTGAAATCCATAGGTTGAAGGCGCGGTACCTTTCACTTCTTTGGTAACATTATCATAAATCAGATAATTTCCGGCAAGGTTTTTAATGAACTGTTTTTTTGCACCACCCGGATCTGGCTGGCTCAAGCCGACATGATTGAGCAATAAAATCCGAAGGTCTTCATTTGACAGACGGGTTGTCCTGACAGCGGGGTACAAAGTTATGGCAGAAAAATTTCCAAGATTTGCATCATAAATAAACGACGAGTCGATGGAAGAGTTTACATCAGCTTCCACAAAAAATGAGTAATTGGCATCTTTCCTTTTTAGGGCCGACAACAAGCCTGATTTTTCGATGGCAAACATCACTTTTGAAAATCCTTTTCGAAGATATACCGGACCGGTTACACTGCTGAACGCCCTTGGCACAATCGGTTTGTTTACACCAATAAAAGTGCAGTTACTGCCGTATTCTTTTTGAACGATGCTTGTTTCGTCAACCGGAATGATATCTGCTTCCCCGTTCAAAAAACCTACCCGAAGATCAGTCTGGTAAACCGAATTTATTGAAAGACTTGAATTGGCTACAATACGTTTAATGTTTTCAGGAGCAGCCTCCAGGCTTCCCCAGTTATTACCTCCGGCAAGATACTGACTTACAAGTAGATTCATTGCTTCGTTGGTAGGTGCCACGATTCCCTGATGATACCTGATCGTAACATTGACCGGAAGTCCGGTCACGCCTCTGGGAGCTCTGGTTTTTTCACTGTTGATGTCAAAAATAAGTTGCGGATACCTCAGATCGAAAAGTGAATCGACCTTAAGTCCCTGATCAGCTCCTGGCTGAGCAAATGTAGCCTTTTGGTTAAAGGTAAATTCCGAAAATAAATTCACCAGGTTGTAATAGGTCGAATAATTGGCTTTGCTTTTATCTGTCAGTAATTCAACACCGTTTTTAAGTGGCTCTACAACCTTATCGATTACATATACAAAACCGTTTTCAGCAAATATTTCATCACTGGCAATGCGGCTTCCGGCATAATAAAGGTCACTTGCACTCAGGAATGGACGGTTATAATAAAAGGTGTAATCAGATGTTGAAAGGTTGTAGATGTCAAAATATTCTTTGTAAAATATCGGAGCATACTTGCGCGAATCGGTAAAAACCCGGCGATACCATGATGTTGAAGTCGTATCAATAATGTTGGTACGGTATATCGTACTGTTTAGCCTTTTGTACTTACTCCAAACAACCCCATATTTCTGGTTCTTTCCCAGAAGCAGGGTTTCGCGTTTGTACCCTTTGGGCATATTGTTTTTCAAATCGAGGGTATCAATCCAACCCCAAACATCCAACTGAGTAAGCTGTTTTTTACTCCATGAATTCTGAACCAGGTGATATTTTACGAGTTTAATTACTTCCGCCTTCGACATTTCACTAACCGATTTGTATTTCAGGTTATTCTGGAAATATTCTTTAAAAGCGTCGTTCGAAGGTGCAAAAACGGTACTGCTCCCCGAAACATCAATGATTGTATCGTAACCGGATATTTTTAGCAATTCAGCAAAAGTGGATAGTTCCGGTCTTGTCAATATTTGTGTATATAGTTTTCCGGCCAACCAATCAGGACGATCATATTTGTCGAAGTCCTTTTTGCAACCAAAAAACAATACCACCAATAATGCAATTAAGGTTAGTTGTTTATTCTTTGTCATTTTTTAAATCATAAATATTGAATAAAACAGATTGAAGCAGATTAATCAATACCGCAAATGTATTAAAAAAAGAAAAAACCGTGTGCGAAGTTATTTAGTTGTATTTTGTTATTTGCTGATATTCAGTATTTTAATTGTTAAGAGAGGTTAATTTATGCTACACCTGATTGATTTGTGCTATCATTTTTTTGTCGGAGCAGGGAGGCCTTTTTGCCTGAAAACGGAAGGCGTGACATCAAATTGCTCCCTGAAGCACTTTACGAAGTAGGATAAATTATTAAAACCTAAACTATAACCGATCTCTTTAATGGAAAGATTCGAATTTGACAACAATTCACAGGCCTTTTGTAATTTGAAGAAACGGATGAATTCAACCGGCGAAAGTCCGGTCAATGCTTTCAATTTTCGGTACAAATGGGTAGTACTGATATTTAAATCGCCCGAAAGTTTTTTAACATTGAAATCGGTCTCTGAAAGATTATCCTCCAGCAATTGCCTGAGTTTAATAATGAACTCATCGTCTCTGGTAATGTTTGAAGTGGAAACTTCGACCATGAAATTCTGGGTCATGTATTTTTCCCTTATCAGTTCACGGTTTTGTATCAGCCGCGAAATCTGGGCTTTGATGATTGACATGTCAAATGGCTTGGTGACATAAGCATCCGCCCCTTTTTCATATCCCGATACGATTTGCTCCGAGGCATTGTTGGCAGTTAAAAGTATCACTGGTATGTGACAGGTTTTTGTGCTTTCCTTTATATTTTTACACAATTCATACCCATCCATTTTTGGCATGATGACATCCGAAATCACTATGTCGGGTATAATTTTAGATACCAGTTCAAGCCCTTCTTTGCCATCGCCTGCTTCATGGCAGCTGTAACTTCGCGACAATGTATTTTTCAGGAAAGTGCGTAAATCGATGTTGTCTTCCACAATCACAATAGTCAACTCTTTGCCTTTATTCTCAAGGTCATGCACCTGACTGCTATTGTAAACATCTTCATGCCAGAATTGCTTATACTTTTCGCCATTTACTTCCAGGTCGTTCACTTCAATTTCATCAAATGGCAATAAAACATTGAATGCAACTCCAATGCCATCAACCGACTCAATATAAATACTTCCCTGATGCATTTCAATTAGCGACTTGGAAAAGGAAAGCCCTATTCCGGCGCCTTCAACCACTTCGCTTACTTTATAAAAGCGTTCAAATATTTTCACTTTATCATCATCCGAGATATCCTTGCCTTCGTTAAAAACGGTAATCTTTATTTGCTGCTTTTCTGTTTCCTTTTTTCCTGAAACGGCTGGAAGAACCTCAAGTGAAACCACAATTGAATGGTTTTCGCTGGTATGTTTGAATGCATTTGACAAGAGATTGTAAAGTACTTCTTCTATTTTTTGCCGGTCGATTTTTACCATAATGGATTTCTCCGGAACCTGAACCTGCAAATTGGTCTTTCGCCGGCTTTCAAGTCCCTTGAAGTTTGAAACAACATCTCTCACCAGCATTGCAATATCTGTGGGTTGTTGGTTCAATTGCAGTTTTCCGGCATTTAACTTTCTGAAATCGATGATCTGATTGATTAATGTAAGCAGATAATTAGAATTTCGGTAAATCAGGCTGATGTGACTTTTCCACTTTGGCTCAATGGTCGTATAATTCTGCATCATATCCTCAATTGGCGCGATCACAAGGCTCATTGGAGTCCTAAGTTCGTGAGCGATATTGGTAAGAAAGCGCATTTTATTTTCATTGTTCTCAAATGAAATGGCATCAATTTTTTGCTGGAACGATTTTTTCTGCTTGTTGGATAACCAGTATAAAATGTACCCGAAAAAGGCCAGTATTAAAACAAGAACAAATGTTCTGAAATACCAGGTTTTATACCATGGTGGCAGAATAATAATCTGCATTGTCTTTTCATTTTCGGCGACCACGTTATCAGAACTAATTCCTGAAATATGTAAAGTATATTTCCCCGGTGGAATTTTAGAAAAATAAGCAAACCTGTTGGATGCAGGAATTGATATCCAATAATCATAGAAACCATCAAGCTTATACCTTATTTTATTTCCTTCAGGATACTGGAAGTGATTGATGCCCACACCAACGCTGAATGAATTTTTAGTAAATGGAAGTTCAATTTTTTCCATTCCATCAATCGCTCTTGAAAAATTATTGCCTTTGCTAATCGTATCACCAACATTGACAACTACATTGTCGATTCGAAAGCTAGTCAATTCAATTTTTGGGGGAATCGGATTTAACTTTATTTCACCCGGGAAAAATGTTGAGAATCCGTTGTCGCCACCAAAAAACATTTGCCCGTCAGCCGATTGATAATATGAATTGACTTTAAACGTTTCGCCCTGCAACCCATCAGTACTTTTATAATAAGTAAAAGGTTTAGTTGCATTGTCGTGATCATAGGCTACGATGCCTTTATTCGTACTGATCCATTTTAACCCGGAGGCATCACTTAATATACCTTGAATATCGTTGCCAGGCAAGCCACTTTCAATAGTCAGATTCGAGAAAGTCATTGTCTGAGGATCAACAATACTTATTCCTCCTCCCTGAGTCGCAAACCAGATTTTGCCATCCGAATTTTCAAAAATACAATTTATCTCGTTGGCATTCAGAAAGTTTTTATCAGGCTTTGTTGCAATTAGCTGAGTAAATCGCAAATCGGGTTTGGTTTTACCGCTTAAGTCAAGTTTATTATAGGGAGTTTTCAGCAAATTCAATCCGTTATTGGTTCCAATCCAGAAACGTTGTTTACTGTCTATTTTCATCGTCAGGATAGTTTGGTCTGTTATACTTTCCTCGTTTGACGGATCAACCGTATAGACAAAGTATTTTTTGTCAGGATTATTTCTCAGCGCAGGAAAAAACAACAATCCTTCAGAGAGAGAACCCACCCACAAATTCTTATCGTTGTCAACCAAAATTTTACGAACAGTACCTCCCGTGTACAATGGCTTTTCAACCAAACTGCCGTAACTCCATCCATTGCCGGTTTTTTCCAATTTGGCAACACCGGCATCAGACGCAACCCAGAATACCGACTCCGATTCTTTGGCGATATCCCAAACCGTATTGAAACTTGGAGAAGATGCCGGCTGCCTGATGTAGCTGACAGACTTAAAGTCTGATAAACCTGATTTTAATGCCTGATTGGTTGCAACGTTTATTCCTTCCTGCCGCAAACCAATGATGGTTTCTGTTGATGAACCGTTTAAACACATCACAATGTTTCCGCTGAGAGATTTGGGATTTGACGGATCGCGCTGATATGAATAAAAAGCTTTACGGTACAAATTCAGGATACTCAAACCCAATCCCTGATGTCCAACCCATAAATTCCCTGAATAGTCTTCGAACAAACAAGTGATATTATTGTCGAGCAAAGTGCCAAATTTAAGCGGGTCAGGATCATATTTACCCATATTTCCGGAATGCAAATCAACCCATAGCAGTTCCGGTACCAATCCTGAACAATACAAACGACCATCGCTGGCACAAGTCAACTGATTTATACTGCGTTCCTTGAAATAAACCTGATCAGCAATTCGGTAGTTCTTGTCAGTCTCGCACACCGATATTCCATTAACCGTTCCGATATAGACTTTTTTTTCAGCTTTCGAATAGCTGACTTTATTGATGTTACGGACAAAAATTTGGCGGTTGATAATATTAATAAGCGTATCGGCAGGTGTTGAATTTATTTCAGCAATCAAAATCCTGTCAGGATTATAAATATCTCTGTTTGAAACAAGGAAAAGCTTATCCTCAAATACATTCATGTAATGCACGTAATCATCTACTCTGGTTCCATTTTCAAAAAGATAGAGTCTTTTTGCAAATAAACCCGTATTAAACTTATTTTTCAGATCGACTAAAAATATACCTGAACTGGTATGTATAAGAATCGAACTCTTTGATTCATATATATTATTTACATAGTAATTATTGGTCAAATGACCTTCCAGTGCTACCGGATAAAAAGTGTCGGCATTTTTGTCGTACATTGAAATACCAGAAAGCGATGCCAGCCAAAGATTATTTTCCGAATCAATTAATATCCGATGGGTTTTTTTATCAGCAAGGCTTTTGGGATTTCCCAATTCCGGCATAAAAAATCTAAAATCAAACCCGTTGTAATTTGCCAAACCCGTCCAGGTAGCAAACCACATTTTACCTGATTGGTCCTGCGCAATTGCATTAATCTCTCCATTGTATAATCCTTCGTTGGTACGAAGGTATCTGAAGTCAACACTCCAGCAGAAATGAGAAAATGAAAAAATAAATAGTAAAACAAAAATCTGTAATTTTTTCATACTTAGATAGTCGGTAAACAGGTAATAAATTCAGGGGTTCAAGGTATAAAAAGATTTGTAATTATTCATATCTAAATGCACAGTTTGAAAATGAAATATATTCGGGAATTCATCTCAATAGCTCAAAAATTGCAATAGAAATAGTAAGTTTTTTGATCGGATTAGACAAAAAATACCTGAATTTTCAGAAAAAATAACACCACTGTTTTTTATAAAAATGTGAAACTCTTTTCACATTTCACTTTTTATTCGATTATTCAAAAAATAAATCTCAAATAATCAGGTATATACAAAACCAAATCACACCAATTTAATAACAATTAATTCACATATAGTGCAAAAATAAGCGTCAAAGTGCCCATTTTATGAAAACGATAAGGTATTGCATGTTTGATTTATTGCATATTTGAAAGAATCGTTACATACTTCCTACTACATTAAAACATTGTAAAATCATTTATTCCGTATTTTTGAGAGATAAGTACTTTTTTAAGTAGAACCACTTAATTTAAATTCAAACATTATGAAACTAAAACTTTTACTTCTATTTCTGTTTGTTGTAAGTTCTGGTATTGTGCTCCATGCGCAAACAAAAAAACCCTACAACAATTTAATCATTACAGAGGCCAAGCTCAACCGGCCTGAGTTCAATTATGCTGAAATAACGAACCAGGGAACGGAGACTATTAATCTGAAGAACTTTTATTTTGGCAAAATCGATCCATGGACAGCTCCCTGGGCTTCAAACAATGCCTCCAATGGTTCTATGTTGCCCGACAAGGAACTGGCTCCCGGACAATCATTTGTTATTGCAACAAGAACTGATTATGAGCAATACATGTGGACGATAAACCCTACAAAATACAGGGAAAGAGTCACCAAGCCTGAGTTGTATAAACTTGCCGACCTGTTTGTGGATTTGGGCGAAAGCGGACCTGCCGCATTGGATGTTGTTACTTCATGGAATAATGTGCTTGGAAGCTGGGGCGGAAGAGATTGTTTGTTCCTCAGACATCATTACATGTTAGAAGATGGTATTACAAAAGACTCCATGGTAATTGATCAGGTGAACGGTATGTTTACCGGTACCAATGGAAACCGTATTGATGGTAACGCTGTAGATGTTGCCGGAACAATAAATGCTACCGGTAATAGCGTGTTAATACGTAAAAATTCTGTTAAAACCGGTATTCAGGAATTCTCAAGCAATGTAGCCAACATTGATGCTGCAAAATTGCAGTTTGGAAACAACAAGGGACTTGACCTTGGCGATTCAGAATGGATTCCGGTTCCAATTCTGGGAAATGAATCAGATTATGAATTGGAACCCTGGCGTGCTGTTTTCTGGACGGTAGGCAACTCAGTAGATGCCAAACTTGATGCAACCGCACTTGTTTCAAAAACCGGGAAAGCAAAAGTTGATTTAACTGCCGGTACCATTACTGTTCCATGGGGTATTCGTAACAAGGATTCTATCATGTATCAGTTCAACCGGAAACCCGGATTGGCATGGAAATATGATTTGGCAGGAACAACTGCTGACTCTGCATTTATTTCAGCCAGAACAGGCGACAAATTAACTGTTTATGCCTGTGGCGATGTACCTGCCATCAAGGAATTTAGTATTACAGTATTGCCTGCAACTGCTGACGACAACATCGTAATCCCGAAAAACTCATTCAATTATACACGTATGATTTTTGGCAAGATTTTGCGGGTTTACAGTGGATATAGGGTAACCGATGGCGTGAAAGCGATGGACACAATTTCGAACGTTGATTTCGCAACCCGTGTAGATACTTTGTTCAAATATTTGGAAAAAGCGCCGAATGCAAGCTGGAAAATCAAATTTAAAGATGGAATTGATAAGCCGGAAATAAAAAACGGAGATATTTTAAGTGTAACTTCCGGAAGTGGAAAAGTGAAAGACTATTTTCTGAAACTTGAAAAATTCTTCCCTAGTAATGATGCATACCTTAGTTCAATTACCTGGCCCGATATGCCGTCATATTTTAGAGGCGCTGTAGCAGAATCATATGGTTGGGCCGGTGATACTATCCCTGGATTTATCCAAAGTAAATTTGACTACATCGTAAAAATTCCTCTCGAATACAATGGTATTCCTGCTTTGGTTTTCACCAAGCAGCAACTTGATTCAAGAGTAGTTGTTGCAAGGGCAAAAACTTTGGAAGGAACTCCGGAAGAACGCACTGTAACCTACACAGTAACAGCCGAAAGTGATACAATTGTGAATGTTTATACAGTTCGTTTTGAAAAAGAAAAAGACAACGCAGATATTCAACCAAACAAAGCAGAACCATTTATCTCACAATTTGTATGGAATGATGAATGGACCCGCGATTGGATCGAAATCGTTAATCCCGGAACAGAGCCTCTTGACCTGAGTCATTATATGATTATTCGTGGTAACGATGCAAATGTATTAACATGGTGGAATGGAACGGGCGATTTCGGCAATGCATGGAAAAAATATGTACCTGGTAAAAAATGGCAGGATGATGCCAACTGGCAGGTTCAGCCCCGTATTCTGGAAACTGATTTGGCTGTTAATGCAATTGTTTACCCTGGCGATGTTTTTGTTATGGCAGCCAATAGTGGCAATGGCAGTTGGAATTATTACAAGAATGAAGCGGATGTCAATTTTGCTACAAATAGAAATCCTTGGGGATTGACTTTTGGTTCAAACCCGGTTTCAAGTTGGTACGGATTGGTTTATTTGTATAAAATTGAGAATGACTCTGTAATAAACGGACTAAAACCAGCTACCGATGTCAACGACTTTACTTTAATTGATTGTTGGGGACAAGGCGACTGGAATGCCTGGAAAGTTGGCGGCGTGAACCAAGGTCAGCTTGTAGGATATACCAGGAAACCAAATATTTACAAAGGGAATCCGGTACTTAAAGCATCATTCGGCACAACCTGGGATGATTGCGAATGGATTGCCAGGGA
Organism: Chitinophaga pinensis; assembly: GCA_945897845.1. GTDB lineage: Bacteria > Bacteroidota > Bacteroidia > Bacteroidales > Prolixibacteraceae > Aquipluma. The sequence goes on from CAMDGL010000011.1 coordinate 11,893, forward strand.
TCGTGCGTATTTTGATAAATTAGGAATTGGCTGGCCATTGGATATTTACAAAATTTGTGATGGACTTGGTTCTCACATCATGAATGATATAACCATCTACAGGTCAACGGTATCATCGAAAATGTACAAGGTAAGCTCTGGTTATTCCATGAACGAAACTATCAAAGGTCTAACAACAGGAACAACTGTTACCGGATTCTATGGCAATATTTTAAAAGCCAACGAACTCCAGACACTGAAAGTTAAATCAGCTGCCAATGGCGCTGAATTAGCGGAAGCTGCATTATTAAGCAAAGGAGATACATTGGTTGTTCTTTCGGCTGACAGCACCAATATTTCAAAATACATCCTTGATGTAACAGTTGGTGGTTTGAGCTCGAATGCTGTACTTACTTCAGCAAAATACACTGTAGCAGTTACCGGTTCAACTGGCACAATCAGCGGAATCAAACAAAGAGAAAAGCTGAAAACTGTATATGATGCAGTTATTGTTCCTGCCGGAGCTTCCCTCACGATTACTGATGCCAACGATGCATACATGTCGTTGTTAAAACTGAATTATGATACAGCTTACAGTGATGTAATTGCCACCGACAAAATCTATTTTGAAGTTGTTGCAGAAAATGGTACAACTAAAATTTTATACCAGTTAAAGCCAACGACTAATCTAAGTGACGCCTATGTAACATCTGATGTTTACAGCGTTGATCAGTTTGCTTCATTGATTCAGTTTGTTCCTGGTGGAACCTCAGTAAATTCATTGATTGCCAACGTAGTTCCTGCAGCAGGTGCAAAAATAGTTGTATTTGACAAAGCAGGTTTCGAACGCACAACAGGTGATGTTTACAGAGATGATAAGTTGGTTGTCACTTCAGCTGATGGTAAAACAACCAAAGCATATTATTTCTCGATGCTTAATTTAAGCAAATCAGGCATAAATAATTACTTTGCGTTTGTCATTTCTGATGATTATTGGGTTGACCAGGTAAATTATGAGATTACCGGTCCTGCAACTCCATCAATAAGCGCATTCAGGGATAAATTGTATCCATCATTTGGAGCTACTTTATCAGTAATTGGCAAAGACGGAAAAGTTAATTCAACAGGTACCTTTAATAAAGGTGATAAATTGCTGGTAACTGCCGCCGATGGTTTAACAACTGCTACTTATAACATTTCAGTTATCACCAAAGCGATTGATGTTAATGCGGAAACAATTAAAATGTATCCGAATCCAACCGACGGACGAGTAATCGTTCAGGGTCTTGCAAAAGGAAACCGGGTACGTGTAATAAATGCAGCAGGTATTACTTTGCGCGATGTAATTGTAGATAATTCAACCGATTACGTTTCTCTCGCAGCACAACCTGCCGGTATTTATGTATTTGTAATCTCTAATGGTGATCAATTCATCAATATCCAAAAAATTGTGAAGAAATAACCAACTAAACAAATGAATGAAAAAGGGCCTGTAACAGGGCCCTTTTTTATTTGACATTTCTGAGGTGATTATTCTATCCTTTTCAGCAGATCTGAATTTAATAATTCTCTGTGCAATATGACGTTAACTAGGTAAAAACTAACGTCCCATGGTCGAATTCTTTCACTCTTGAAAGAAACGTTACACTTAAAGTACCGCAATAAATTACCAATAAATCATTTAGAGTGTAATTTTGAATGCAAATACAATCTAAACTGAATAACTAAACAATGATCAAATTTTTACTTGTAATTCTGATCGTATTACCTGCGTTTATCTCCGCTCAGATAAACCCGAAAGATGCGATCAGCCAAATGACAAAAGGCATCAATCTGGGAAATACACTCGAACCTGCCTATGAGGGCGAATGGGGGAACCCAAGCACCCAGGAATACATGTTCGACATGTATAAAAAGGAGGGTTTCAATTGTATCCGAATCCCGGTGCGATGGGACAAACATACTTCAACCTCATCACCGTATAAAATTGATGAAACCTGGTTCAAACGGGTGGAGCAAATACTGGACTGGGGATTGTCAAGAGGAATGTTTATGGTCGTTAACTCACATCACGACGACTGGATTAAAACCGGCTACACCAATGCCACCAACCGCGCCCGGTTTGATAGCATCTGGAGCCAGATTTCCGTCAGGTTCAAAAACAAATCAGAGAAACTCATTTTCGAGGTGCTCAACGAACCCAACGGTTTGACCAAAATCCAAAATGATGATATGCACCAGCGGATTATTTCAGTCATCCGTAAAACCAACACCACCCGTCTGATCATTTTTCAGGGGCACAACTGGGGCGGATCTGACGAACTAATCTCTGCTGCAATACCGAATGACAAATACATGATCGGTTCGTTTCATTCATACGATCCATATCCTTTTGGGCTGGTAGGAACTGGTACTTTTGGAAGCACAGCCGATGTCAATGCTTTAAAAACCAAATTTCAAAGAGTCAAAGACTGGTCGGTACAAAACAATATTCCTGTGTTTCTGGGTGAATTTGGCGGTACCATAAAATGCGATTATAACTCACGCATGAAGCAATACAAAACCTACGTCGAATTGTGTGAAACCTTTGGATTTACTCCTTGTGCATGGGATGATGGCGGCGATTTCCGAATCATGAACCGTTCGGCCAGGACTTGGTTCGTCGATATCAAAGACATTCTCGCACATTCATCGGTGCTTTCGCCCAAACCGAAGTTGTCAATCCTTCAGGATACAATTATTAAACTTGAATGGACCAATCAGGCGCCCGATTACGACAGCATTTATATTGAACGCCGCCTTTCGAATACCACCTTTAAACGAATTGCTGCGGTAAAAGGCGATCAGCTTGCTTATAGCGACAAAGACCTTCCGCAAAACAAGGAATATTTTTACAGGGTAATTGCCCGTTACAACACTAACCTGAATTTGTATTCTAATCCTCAAAAGATATTGTTGCCGACTTATGTGCCAAAAGAACCTGCAAAAAGAGAACTTTTCAAAGGAAAACCGCAGGAAATACCTGGCCGGATTGAGGTCGAAAATTTTGATATTGGGGAAGATGGCCTAACTTACCACGACTCGGATGCAAAAAATGTTCCGGGAGCTTTGCGACCCGACGAACCCATGGACATCTACAATTTAGGCGGTGGAAAATATTATCTGATCGACAATTATCCGGGTGAATGGCTGGAATATACCGTTAATGTTGCTGAAAAGGGATTGTACGACATTACTTCTTCGATCGCCTCTTTTGAGGGTGGAGGAACCTTCAGTCTTAAAATCGGATCAGTACAGTCGGACCCAATTTTAGCGCCTACCTCATTTAGTTGGGCCAATGCCAAAACTGTTAATTTTTCAATGAACCTTGAATCTGGAATCCAAATCATGCGATTTAGTATTACTGACAAACCTTTGTTTAATATTGACTTTTTCGACTTTAAAAAGAATATTCCCCTCGGAAACATTCCGGATTTGACTGAGAACCAGTTCAACGTTATTCAAAACCGGCAGGAATTGATTTTTGATTTGGGAATAGGCCAACAGGCGGAAACCATTAAGATTTATAACATTCTGGGTTCGTCAGTAAAAACCATACAGTCACCCGGAACAAATTTCAGAATATCCACACAGGATTTCCATTCCGGAGTATATATAGTTCAGGTAATCTCCGGGAATCAGAAATTCAGTAAAAAAATCATTATTCATTAAAACATGAAGATTTCAGTATTTGCTTTGGTTTTAAGTTTCCTTTTAATAGGCGAAAACGTTGCTTTTTCGCAAACTCCTGTCAGGATTGATATTGATGTTTCGAAAGGTAAAAAACCGGTTTCACCATTCATTTACGGTAAAAACAATGTTTTGCCAAGTACATTTTTAAATTCGGGCACTACTGTTGACATTACCAAAGCACGCGAAGCAGGTGTTCGTTTTGTGCGGCAGGGTGGGGGTAACAACAGCACCAAGTACAATTGGAGGCTGAAGCTGTCAAGTCATCCCGACTGGTACAACAATGTGTACACCAACGATTGGGATGGCGCGGCAAAAAACCTGATTGAAAAAATGCCGGGAGTTCAGGGTATGTGGTCGTTTCAGTTGGTGGGCAAAGCTGCCGGCAATACTAAGAATAACTTTAATGACTGGGCTTACAATGGTTCCAATTGGTGGACAGGAACAGGTCAGAACCTGGCCGGAGGAGGACAAATCAATACTGCCGGAGGAGGCAAAGCGCTGAAAGATGGAGATCCAAACCTCTATCTGATAGACTGGCCTGCCGATTCGACTGTTGGAATAATTGACAAATGGTTTGGAACGAAAGGACTGGGATACAGCAAAAACCAATTTCGTTACTGGAGCATGGACAATGAACCCGAAATATGGTCGGGAACGCACGATGATGTGATGAAGACCCAATGTTCCGCAGAGGAATTTATGCAATTGTATTTTAAAGTTGCCAAAGCTGCACGTGCCAAATATCCCGATATCAAATTACTCGGACCGGTTCCTGCCAACGAGTGGCAATGGTATAACTGGAGTGGTGGAAGCAAAATAAATGGAGTTCACTATCCCTGGCTCGAATTTTTCATCAAACGGATTGCCGAAGAGGAAAAAGCCACAGGCATCAAATTGCTCGATGTGCTTGACATTCATTTTTACCCTGGTGAATCTGATGCCACAAACAGCGTTAATCTTCACAGAGTCTATTTTGACCGAAACTACGTTTATCCGGGAGCTAATGGCGTTAGAACCATTACCGGAGGGTGGGACACCAGCATTACTAAAGAGTACATTTTGGGCCGTTGTTCCGACTGGCTCACCAAATACAAAGGTGCAAATCATGGAGTAGGTCTGGCAGTTACCGAAACCGACATTGCCTCTTCCAACCCAAATGTACAAGCCGTTTGGTACGCTTCAACAATGGGTGAGTTCATGAAAAATGGTGTCGAAATTTTCACTCCCTGGAGCTGGAGGGTGGGCATGTGGGAAACACTTCATTTGTTGAGCCGCTACAATCAGGAAAATTATGTGCAGGCAACATCGCAGAATGAAACTTTGGTTTCGGCATATCCAACATTAAACGAAACTGCCGATTCGATGACAGTTGTTTTAGTGAACCGTTCGCTGACAGCAAAAACCACTGTAAATCTCAATTTTGCGGGGTATGTTTTGCAAAACCGAACCTACAGCATGTATTCCATATCGAACCTCACATCAACCGAAACTTTTACTTCGCATACCCAAAATGCCTTGGTTAAAAAGGAATTGGCTCCGGCAGCCATGAACCAAATAAATGTTGAACTCGCACCTCTGTCGGTCAATACAATCATCCTAAAAGCTGCTCCAACTGCTGCTGAAATAACCGAAATGATCGGGAAGATGAGCGTAAATGTTTTTCCAAATCCGGCAACCGATCAGGTAAATCTTGGTTTTTCACTTCCGGGGAAAAGTAATTTACATATTGAGTTGTTTCAGAACAATGGAATACTCCTGAAAACTGTCAGCAACGATGTTTTTGATGCCGGCAACCATCAGGTAGATATAAATACCAGTGGCCTTGCATCCGGCATTTACTGGATCCGGTTCACCTCTGAAACAGCCACAAAAACGGTCAAACTTATTAAAAACTAACCCACCTAAATTTATTAACCATGAACCTTAAATTTATTGTATTGGCCTTATTTCTGGGAATGATTATTTCCTCAGGCCTTCAGGCGCAACCGGTTAAAAAACACGGCAACCTTTCAGTAAAAGGAATCCAGTTAACCGACGAACATGGAAATGCGACTGTGCTGAATGGTATCAGTTATGGATGGCACAACTGGTGGCCGCGTTTTTACAACAAAGAGTCGGTAAAATGGCTGGCTACCGACTGGAAATGTTCTGCAGTGCGGGCTGCCATGGGAGTTGATCCAAAAAAAGGATACATCGACCAACCTGAATGGTCGAAAGAAAAAATAGAGGCAGTGATTCAGGGAGCCATCGAAAACGACATTTATGTATTGATCGACTGGCACAGTCACACGCTGAAACTGGATGCCGCCAAAACTTTTTTTGCTGAAATGGCTGCTAAATATGGAAAAAATCCGCATGTGATTTATGAGTTGTACAACGAACCGGTGAACGATTCATGGCAGCAGGTGAAAGATTATTCCATCGAACTCATCAAAACCATTCGCGCCATCGATCCCGACAATATTATTTTAGTTGGCAGTCCTCATTGGGATCAGGATATTCATCTGGTAGCCGATGATCCGATTGTTGGTTTTAGCAACATCATGTACACTTGTCATTTTTATGCCGGAACACACGGCAAATCTCTGCGCGACCGCTGCGATTATGCCCTCAAAAAAGGTTGCCCCATTTTCATTTCCGAATCGGCTGGCATGGAAGCTTCAGGCAATGGCCCGATCAATTACACCGAATGGCAAAGCTGGATCGACTGGTGCGAAACCAATAAAATCAGCCTGATTTCGTGGTCCATCGCTGATAAAAATGAAACCTGTTCGATGCTGAATACCAGCGCTGCTTCCGAAGGAAACTGGAAAGTGGAAGACATGAAAGAATCGGGTATAAAAACCCGTGAACTATTACGGAAACAAGCTGAAACGAATAATTAAAAGTATATCATGCTAAAAACGAACATTTTATTTCTTCTGATTTTGCTTTCAGCCGGAGTGTTGACTGCCAAAGAAAAATCGGTTCAGCTTAATAAGTTGAAATTTAAAGACATTGGAAATCCAGCTTTGACCGGAAATTCAGAAATACTAAAAGGCGGAATCAGTATAACTGCCGGTGGTGCAGATGTTTGGGGAGTTAAAGATGAATTTGGATTCTCGTATTTCGAAAAGACGGGCGATTTCGATCTGGTTGCCCGAATCGAAAGCCTTACAGCTCCCCACCTTTATACAAAAGCCGGACTGATGGCCCGCGAACAATTGTCAGACAACAGTCGTCACATCTTTTTTCAGGTTTTTCCGAACAACAACAAGCGAAACAAGAACAATGGCGGATACGAATTTCAATACCGCGCTGAACAGGCTGGCGAAATGAAAGCCGTTTATCCTGACAGATTCGATGGAGAACCTGAATTTCCGGTAAATTACCCAAATACATGGATCAGACTGAAACGTGCAGGAAATGATTTTACCGGATACTTCAGTGCCGATGGAAAATCATGGAAGATGTTTACAACATTCAGCATGGAATTATCGAAAAAAGTATATCTGGGATTGGCAGTTACATCGCACAACACGAAAGAAAGCGCCACCGCTGTATTCCGGGATATTTCGACGTTGAGATAAAAAGTGTTCAGTGTTCAGTGTTCAGTCTCAGTGTACGGCAAGTCATCCGATGAATATTCTTGTAAAAATCGTCAATGTTGATAGTTAATTAATCAGTTAATTACAAAGTTCATCGGATGACTAATGTAGTTCTCAGTATTCAGTTAAATTAAATTAGGTCAATCATTCTTTATGCAAAAAGCAGTATCAATTTTCATCCTCGTTCTTTTAATAACTTCTTTAGGCTTCAGTCAGAAGTATGAGGCAGAGTCGGCTACTCTTTCAGGAGGAGCAGCCAAGCAGGCCAGCAGCGTAGCTTCCGGTGGATTTTACGTGGCGCAGGGCGAAGGAAACCTGACCTTTATACTGAATTTTGGGGAAGAAGCCACTTACAATATTTACATTCAGGTAGCATCACCTAATGGGAACAAGTCAAATAACCTGGTGGTTGACGGCACTTCCATCACTTTTGCTACCACACAGAATTCAAACTACATTAAACTCAAAGTAGTTAGTTTCCTGAAACTCGCTGCCGGAGCGCACAAAGTCGAAATCACCAAATCGTGGGGATGGATCAACATCGATTACATTGAATTTGAAAAAGTTGATCCGGCCACGAAGTTCAGCATCAACAAAAATTTGGTTACTCCTAATCCCACCACAGAAACTGCCAGATTGTATCAATTTCTGTACGACAATTACGCCAAAAGAATCATTTCAGGAGTAATGGACATGTCCGAATCGACCTGGTTAAAAACCAACACCGGTAAAAGTCCGGCTTTGGTTGGTTTCGATTTTTTGTTCTGCGGACGCAATTACTCCTGGTACGACGAAAATAAACCATACACCGAAGCCAAAGCCTTGTACGACAAAAACGGTATCCCTGCATTCTGCTGGCATTGGCGCGATCCGACACATAAAACAGAGGCATTCTATACAAAAGATACTCCCTTTGATGTCTCTAAGATATTTGATGAAAATTCCGAAGAATATAAAGGAATTATCAAAGACATTGATTACACAGCCGGCTTACTGAAGAAATTTCAGGACAATAAAATTCCGGTAATCTGGCGGCCTTTGCACGAAGCAGCAGGAGGATGGTTTTGGTGGGGTGCAAAGGGAGCAGCTCCCTGTAAAAAGTTATGGCAGGTAATGTTCGACCGTATGGTTAATTATCACGGATTGCACAACCTGATTTGGGTATGGACCCGCGAACCAAACGATGATGCGTGGTATCCGGGCGATGAATATGTTGACATTGTTGGCCGAGACATTTATAAAGAAGGCGATCACAGTTCCCAGATATTGGAATTTAATGACCTGACCAGCCGGTACGGGGGAAAGAAAATGGTCACAATCAGCGAAAGTGGTTCATTCCCTGATGTAGATAATCTGATCAAAGATGAAGCCGGCTGGTCATGGTTTATGCCCTGGACAGGCGATTTTACCCGATTGGCCAAATACAATTCGCTCGACCTTTGGAAAAAGATGTTTGCAAGCAATTATGTGCTGACCCTCGATGAAATGCCGAACCTGAAAACCTATACGGCAACAAGTATGATCAATGATAAGACCAATGACTTACAGGTTTATCCAACTTATTTTGATGAGTCGATACACATTCGTTCGGTTAATCCTGTTCAAACAGTTTCTGTCTTCAATCAACTCGGAATCTCCGTAAAAACGATGAACCCGGATGCCAGCACTTCAATTATTTCATTGGCCGGATTTCCGTCAGGAATGTACCTGGTAAAAGCCGATGAACATGAAGTAATGAAAGTTTTTAAACGATAAAAACCAAACCCAACATGAAACCCAACACATTAACCATTCTTTTCCTATTCTTTATTTTTAGCGTATCGCCTGCATTTGCACAAAAAACAACGGTTAAAATTTATCCTGAAATTAATAAACAGCTCATTAAATCCATCGGAGGCAATTATTGTCAGGCCAATTATTCGTCACATGCAGCCGATGCCATTGGAGACGAAACACTGAAGGAATTCCGTCCGACCTATGTTCGGGTGGCGCTTCCAATGCGGTTGCGAAATTCGAAGTTTGAAGATTATCGCGGTGCGAATTACACCAAACAGCCGCTGGTTGTCGAAGTTTTGGAACAACTGAAACGTATGAAAAACGAATCAGGGGTGAGAAATTTTACAATCTCAGTTTGGGATTTGCCTGATGAATTCATTGTCGATCCAGCAAAAAAAGCGCAAAGGGTTGTCAAACCTGAAGCATACGACGAAGTTATCCAGATGCTTACCGACTTTTTCGTAAAAGCCAAAAATGAGTATGGTGTTGAAATTGATCAGTTTTCGTTCAATGAATCGGATGGTGGTTACCAGATTATTTTTTCGCCGGAAGCCACCATCGCGTTTGTGAAAAAGGCAGGGCAGAAATTCGAAGAATCAGGCTTGAAAACGAAGTTTTTGCTGGCTGATACTGCTCAAACAAAAGGTACAGTTGAATTCGCAAGCCGCATAATGGCCGATCCATCCATTTGGAAATACCTTGGTCCACTGAGTTTTCATTGCTGGTGGTCGGAAAATATTCCTGACAATGAATTTGAGCGCATTGCAGGTTTCGGAAAAGCCTGGAACAAGGAAGTTTGGTGTGCCGAACTTGGTTTTGATGCGATGGCATGGCAAATAAAAGACATGAACAAATCCTGGGATTATGCGCTGCGTTTTGCCAAAATATCGCATCGCATGATGAAATATGCTGAAGTAGAAGTTTCACTTTACTGGACCTGGCAAAACAATTACGCCATCATGTCGGCCGATATTCAGGAAAAATATCCTTCGTATTACGTTACCCGCCACCAGGTTGACTTTATGAATAACGGAACACAAATCGTACATTCCACCAGTTCCGATCCTGAAATCCTTGTCATTGGCGGTATTCGCGCTGATGGAAGTCGGGTTTTGCAGCTCATCAATATGAAGAAGGAAGCGGTAACGGTTGAAGTTTCAGGATTTGATTCTCAAAAGATTGATGCAACTTCAACTACCGAAACCAACAGTTGGGAAGTGATGAAGGAAATGGCAAAGACCAAAAACGGGAAAACCGAAATTCAGGCTAAGCCACAATCGGTAAATACTTTTGTGTTCAATTGATTACCGCAAATGGTCAGATGATTGCCTTATCCAGTTTTTTCAAATAACGGAACAGGAAAAAGATCACAATAATTGCGGAGAAGAAATCAGAAATAGGCATCGACATCCAAATCCCGTTTAGTCCAAAATGGGTTGGAAGTATGAATAAGAGTGGAATCAGAATGATCACCTGCCGCAGCAAAGTAAGCAACACTGCTATTTTAGCGTTTCCCATCGACTGGAAGAAATTGCCTACCACCACCTGGAATCCAACAAATGGCAGTGCAAGCAAAGCAATACGTAGTCCATTACGACCAAAATCCATCAGTGCAGGGTCCGACGAATTGAAAAGTTTCACGATTGTATCAGGAATTGTTTCGACCATAATAAAAGCAAGTATTGAAATAACCGTGGCCGATATAATCGCGATGCGCAAGGTTTCTTTTACCCTTGAAAACGATTTTGCACCATAGTTGAAGCTGATAATTGGCTGGGTAGCCATATTTATGGCCACAATCGACATCACGATCATTGTCGCCACGCTGTTCACAATTCCCATTGCACCCACGGCCAGATCGCCGCCAAAAGATATCAGTTTGGTATTTAGTAAACCCTGCACAAAGCTATTGGCAATCTGCATAAAAAACGGTGCCATTCCAATTGCGGTAATCTCAAACAAAATTTTCGAGTCGAAACGGATATTTTCAGTTTTCAGTTTTATTACCGATTTTGAACTCAGGAAATGAATCAAAACCCAAACGGTAAGCACCATCATTGAAATAACGGTTGCATAAGCAGCGCCTTTTACACCCATTCCAAATCCAAAAATAAAAATAGGGTCAAGAATCAGGTTGGTACCTGCACTGATTAGCATCGAATACATAGCGATGCGTGCATTTCCTTCGGCCCGGATGATATTATTCAGTGAAAAACCAACTACCTGAAAAACGACTCCTGCTAAAATAATGTCAAGGTAGTCGTTTGCATATTGAATGGTTTCGGCGGTTGCACCAAACGATCGAAGCATGGGACCTTTTAATGAAAATCCGATGACTGTGATCACGACCGAAACCAGCAACATCAGTAAAAAGCTGCTTCCAAGAACTTTTTCGGCCTTGTCCATGTCGCGTTTCCCCATGTTGATTGAAACCAACACCCCGGCGCCAATGCCGATCAACATTCCGAATCCCATGACAATCAACATGACCGGGAAAATAACCGAGATACCGCTGAGTGCCATCGCACCAACTCCTTGTCCGATAAAAATACGGTCAACAATATTGTACAACGCATTCACAAACACACCAATAAATGCCGGAATAAAAAATTTCAACATTAACCTGGCAACATTTGATTCGGCGAGTTCTTTTGTTTTTTCGTTCATTTATATTTAAAAAATTAAGCCTGCAAATATATTACTAATTTTGCCTGAAATTTAAAATGTTTAGTCAATGACAATCGATCATACAACAAACGAGCACAAGAGCATACTCAAGGCATTGCAATCGACTGATTCTTTGGTAGTATTAGAGGCACTTGATGAACTCCGCATTTCAGGAGAAACTTCCGATATTCCGGTCTTAATTGAAATGTTGCACAATAGTGAAAATAAGGAGATAAAAGCCAAAATAGCCGGTTTGTTGGCAAATCTGAAGGAGAAAGATACGGTTCCGCTGATGATTGAAGCAATTCAGAATCAGAAATATGCATCAGAATTAAAACAACTGGTTTCGAGTTGCTGGGAAAACGGGCTCGATTACAGCAATTATTTGCCGCTGTTTGTCGATTTACTGATCCAAAATGATTTTCTGGTTGCTTTTGAAGCCTATACCGTGATTACAAACATGGAGACAACCATTGATCAGGCCAAAATTGATACTGAGATCGAAAAGCTTGATCAGGCAATGCATTCCACTTCTGATGAAAAGAAACCTCTGATGCTCGATGTGATTGATTTTCTGCCTTCAATAGGAAACTAAAATACCGCTTATTTTTCTGAAAAATATTTCATGAATTGTGCCCGTTCGTAGAGCATTGGGTCAGGAATGTTTTTGTACGACAAACGTCCGCGAAAATCTTCAATCTTTTTGAAATTCTGTTTTTTCATGAAAGCAGTCAAATCGCTCAACATACCGGCAATAATTTGCGAACCGTTGATATAAATACCCGAACAAACCTGGACTGCCTGCGCGCCTGCAAGCAATTGTTTTATAACTGCTTCACCATCATGGATTCCGGTACTCGCGGCAATTTCAACTTTTGGCAGCTGCGACGAAATCAGTCCGATCCAGCGCAGTGACCGGCGAATATCGGCAGGCGAACTGAATATTTCGGAAGAAGTAATCTGCATCTTTTCAACATTGATATCCGGCTCATAAAAACGGTTAAACAAAACGAGTGCGTCGGCGCCGTGGGCAACCAATTTGTCAGCCATGGCAACCATATTGGTGTAATAATATCCGATTTTTACCGCCACCGGTATTTTAACCTGTTTTTTTACTTCAGAAACTATTTTCAGGTAAAGTTGTTCAATTTCTTCTGAACTTTTATGCCGATTGGTTGGAACCAAAAACAGGTTGAGTTCGAGGGCATCGGCGCCGGCATTTTCAAAGTCTTTTGCAAAAATGGTCCACTCGGAAGACGACATGCAGTTGATGCTCGCTATAATAGGTATTTCAGTTTCTTTTTTAGCCTCACTCAAAAGGTTCAGGTGCCTGGTAATTGAGTTGTTACGGGTATAATTCCAGATATAATCTTCGGCTTCGGGATATAAATTCTGAGGATCGCGGTTAATCAGGTCACTCACCTCATTGTTGATTTGTTCCTCAAAAATTGACTTCAGCACAACTGCGGCAGCGCCCGCATTTTCAAGGTCTTTGATTTTTTCAACAGAATTTGTAAGTCCCGAACTGCCAACAATAATGGGGTTTTTCAGTTTTAATCCCATGAATTGGGTTTCTAAATTGATCATATCTATTGGATTTAAAGGTAATTTAAGTTACAAATAACTACTTTTTATGGTTTCGAACTGTAGTTCCGTTCTCCAAATATAGTACTTCCAATTCGCACCATTGTGCTTCCTTCAGAAATAGCAATCAAATAATCGCCCGACATGCCCATCGAAATCTCCCTGAAATTAGGATTATCAGTAAAAAATTCCAGTTTCAGCTTTTCGAAATATTTTTTTAAGCTCCCAAATTCTTTCCTGACCTGGGTTTCATCGTCGGTGTAGGTTGCCATTCCCATTACTCCTGAAATCTGGATGTTTCCCAGTAATTTAAATTCTTCCGAATTCAGCATTTCAATTGCTTCCTGTATCGAAAGCCCAAACTTGGTTTCTTCTTCGGCAATGTGAAATTGTAGCAGGCATGGAATGATTCGTTCCGCTTTTTTTGCCTCCACATCAATGGACTTGAGAAGTTTAAATGAATCGACTCCGTGTATCAGATGAACAAAGGGTGCGATGTATTTTATTTTGTTCGTTTGCAAATGACCGATGAAATGCCATTCGATGTCTTTCGGCAGTTCTTCGTATTTCCAAACCATTTCCTGAACCTTGTTTTCGCCGAAAGCCCGCTGCCCGCAATGATAAGCCTCCATTATGAATTCGGTCGGCATGGTTTTCGAAACAGCCAACAAACGCACGTTGTCAGGCAAATTTTCTTTTACTCTTTCAATATTTTCAGCTACGCTCATAAGGTTCAAAAATAATACACAAAAA
>CAMDGL010000012.1 GCA_945897845.1 Chitinophaga pinensis
CTATTTGGTCAAATGTTCTTGACAAGCAGGCAAGGATTTATTGAAATTTCGGAGAAACGCCATTTTTGGAGGGATTTGGCGGATGAACTCAATGGAACATTGATCGTTGAACAAACAATTTCAAAAGAGGTGGAAAGTTTGATGCTGCACATTCCTTACAAACGATACAGCGTCAAGTTCACTGAATCCGATTCGCACCCTTTGAAAATTAATTGCAAAGTGGGGGTAAATCAACTATTTGAATTTTCAATAAGTTACGAAGATTCTATGGAGAAACTGCTAAAAATCTTTGGAAATCAGGATATTCAAGTGGGGGACGACCTATTTGACAAAAAATATTTGATACAAGGTACGGATGATGATTTGATAGCCGATTTGTTTGCAGCAAATGAGTTAAAGGCCATCCTGCTCTCGAACAATGTTTTTTCATACAATTGCAGCTACGATAAAACGGATCATTCCATTCAACTTTCGGGCATGGTGAGCAGAACCGTCAATTCAAAATCGGCCTTATCTGAACTATTCAAGCTTTTCTATTTGACAATAGACAAGCTGGAAATATTGAATTTACTAAAATAGACACTCACTGTCGGAACACCACAAGTGATTGTCGGAACGCCACAAGTGACTCTCCCAACGCAACGAGTGATTGTCGGAACACCACAAGTGATTCTCCCAACGCAACGAGTAACTGTCGGAACACCAAAAGCGACTCTCCCAACACTACAAGTGATTGTCGGAAGAGGAAAAGCAACCGACCAGGAGCTAGTTATCGGTAAAATACAACTTTCGGCTGTTGCATAAAGCGTTTCGCTGTTGATTTGATCCGATAGAAGGCACAAAAAAAGACCTCAGGTTTTCCTGAGGTCTTTTTGATCTGTGGGAACTGCTGGATTCGAACCAGCGACCCTCTGCTTGTAAGTTATTTGTAATTATGTTCCTATCTCATTTCGTGGGTATTTTTAATGAGAATGCCCGTTTTAAAAGCGTAAGTCCCCTAATTGCGACCACTTGATAGCATTCTGCCTATAAACGATACTATATTTCTGTTCTAAAGTTCGACCGATTATCCTTATTTGTTTATCTGGGATAATTAAAGCATTCGGTGAACTTAAGTCATTTTTTTTTGTTACCAAGGTAAATACTTCAATGGAAAAATGAAAATATGCCCAAAATCTACCACTTTCCCAAATGCCCGATAAATGAATAATCTCGCGAACCTGCTCATTGTTGATGACACTGAGGTAAATCTAAACTTTCTTGAAGCCATCGTCAGAAATTTAAATGTAAACCTGATTCAGGCAATATCTGGTAATGAAGCATTGGAGAAAACCAGGGAGTTGGATTTGGCATTGGCAATCATCGATGTTCGTATGCCCGAAATGGGTGGGTTTGAATTGGCAGTAAAGATCAACGAACGGTCAAGGTTAAATGTGCCGGTAATATTTCTCACTGCGAACCATTTAGTTGATGAAGATGTCATAAGCGGATACAATTCCGGTGCCGTAGATTATCTTTCAAAACCTATCAGCAGGCACATCCTGTTGTGCAAAATCAAAGTCTTCCTTGATCTTTTTTATCAGAAGCAGTTGGTCTTAAGTGATGCCCTGATTATGAAAAAAAAGGCAAAAGAACTGATGCAGGTTAATTCAGCCCTGGCGCTTAGCGAGAGAAGACTGAGTGACATTATTTTCAGTATGGTTGATTGGGTCTGGGAGATAAATGAGAGCGCTTTTTTTAAATACAGCTCAAATAGAGGATCTGAATTACTTGGATTTCCCAACGATGAAATTATTGGGAAGACACCCTTTGATTTTATGCAACCTGAAGAGGCAGAAAGAGTAGCCCTTGAATTCTCAAGCTGCATGAAAAAAAAGATTGCGATAAAAGATTTAGAGAACTGGAACATAAGACGAAATGGGGAACAAATTTGTTTTCTTACCAATGGGGTGCCCTTTTATGACGAAAAGGGGAATTTCCAAGGCTACAGGGGTGTTGTGAAAGATATTACAGAACGTAAGTATGCAGAGGCTGTTCTTCAGGAAAGAGAAAAAGAATATCGGAGTTATATTGACAATGCTCCCGATGGAGTCTTTGTTGTAGATGAATCAGGAAGGTATCTGGAGGTAAATGAAGCAGCTTGCAGAATTACTGAATTTTCAAAAGAGGAGCTATTATCCATGTCGATTGTCGACATCCTGCCGGAAGAGTCTATTGAATTAGGTAGGTCACAATTCAAACAGGTAGTAAATGAAGGTTTTGGAAGTACTGAAATTATTTTTAAAACCAAAGGCGGGGAAAAACGATGGTGGTCCATATCAGCAACAAAGCTTTCCGATACCAGATTGCTTGGATTTACAAAAGACATTACACTGCGCAAAAAACTTGAAGAAAAGCTAATATCCAGTGAAACCAATTTCAGAACCTTCTTCGAGACGCTCGACAATTTTGTTATAGTTGGGAATAGGCAGGGAAAGATAATTTACACCAATGAAGTGGTTTCTAAAAAACTTGGCTACAGTGAAGAAGAACTATTAAGCATGCACGTTCTCGAACTAAATCCCCCAACGATGCGCGCCGAAGCTGAACAGATCTTTGCTGATATTAAGGAAGGTAAAAGAGATGTTTGTCCGCTGCCATTGATCAGAAAAGACGAAACAAGGATCCCTGTCGAAACCCGTGTCTGGTTTGGGAAATGGGATGGAAATGATTGTGTTTTCGGTATTTCTGAGGATATTACCGAACGTATCATGGCCGAGCAGTCACTCAAATTGAGCGAAGAGAAGTATAGAACCATGTTGAATGCTTCGCCAGATGGAATTTTTCTGATTGATTTAAACGGAATAATTACGGATGTGTCAGAGATTGGTGTTGAATTATTTGGATTTGATAACAAGTCTGAATTAATAGGAGAACAGTTCTCCCATTTTATCAATGCAGAAGAGAAAAAGACCTATGCTGTCATAATTGAAAAAACCCTGAACGAGGGTATTGCTCAAAATATCGAAGTTGGAATTAGAAGAAAGAACCAAATGTTGTTCCTTAGCGAGGTAAGCTCCACTTTCATGCAAGGATTGGATGGGAAACAATTTTCCTTCATGATCATCATCCGTGATATTTCACAGCGAAAAAAATCGGAAACCAAACAAATACACGCTGATCGCATGGCCAATCTCGGAGAGATGGCTTCCGGAATGGCTCATGAAATCAACCAGCCCTTGAATATAATTTCAATGGTGATGGATAAAATATTGTTTGAGACGGCAAAGACAGAGTCAATTAATGTGGAATTTCTAAAAAGTAAATCTGACAAAATTTTTGAAAATATCTCACGTATCAGAAATATCATTGATCATGTGAGGTCATTTTCCAGAAGTCAGGATGCTTACATTTCCAGTGCTTTCGATATAAATACAAGTATTGAGAATGCTTTATCCATGATCTCGGAGCAGTTCAAACACATGGGAGTCAATTTACAACTTAAGCTGGAAAGAAGTATTCCGTTAATATTGGGGAACACCTATAATTTCGAGCAGGTTATTATCAATCTCCTAACCAATGCCAAAGATGCTTTGCTTGAAAAGAAGAACAGACAAAAAGAGTTTGAAGAGATGGTTATAGAGATTAAAACCTTTCAATTAAATCAATCACTAGTCGTTGAGATTGCTGACAATGGGATTGGGATCGAAAACGCGGATTTCCATAACGTCATGCTACCGTTTTATACCACCAAGGAAGAAGGGAAAGGTACAGGGCTCGGCTTAACGATCTGCTACCAGATTATTAAGGAAATGGGTGGATCCATCGATATTACCAGCACACGGTATGAAGGGACGAAAATAAGACTGAAGTTAGATGTCCGAAAGGAGATAGGCTTATGATATTCAAGGTGGTACAGCTAGATTAAGCAAGTAGTTAACAAAAAGTAACATTAACTGAGAAATCAGCATGGAGAAAAAAGAAAAGATCAAAATCCTCATTCTGGATGATGAAAAACAGTTTACCGAAGAGTTAAGCGGTTTTTTCAGTGATTCAGACTTTGAACCATTTGAGGCAAACACAGCATCAGAAGGAAGGAAACTACTCATTGAGCATGAGATTGACCTCCTGATACTCGATGTCAGGCTGCCGGGCGTAAATGGATTGGATATCCTGAAAGAGGTGAAAGTTCAATATCCAAATATGGAAGTAATCATCATCTCTGCGCACGGTGATATGGATACTGTTATAAAGGCTATGCGCCTGGGAGCCTTTGATTATTTGCGCAAACCATTCAGATTCATTGATATTCAGATTGCTATTGAGCGTACACAAAAATTCCTTCAAATTCAACGAAAGCTAAAATTGATGGAGGAAAAAAATTCACTGATATCAAAAAACCTGCAGGAAAGAATAGACCGTCAATTAATAGGTGTCAGTGCTCAAATCCTTGATGTTCTGGATCAAGCAGAATCTGCCTCAAAATACCCTGATGCCAATGTCCTGATCACAGGAGAGAGCGGTACCGGGAAAGAGAATATTGCCAGAATTATTCATTACTCCAGTAACAGGAAAGACCATACTTTTTGTGCAGTCAACAGTAGCGCCATCACTGAGACCCTTCTGGAAAGTGAATTTTTTGGACACAAAAAAGGCTCCTTTACCGGTGCAATAGCAGACAAGATGGGGTACTTTGAAGTATGCCACAAGGGCACTTTGTTTCTGGATGAAATTGCGGATATGCCATTTAATTTGCAAGCTAAATTGCTGCGTGCTATAGAAGAAAAAGTAGTTACCAGAGTTGGGGATACCAATGAGATTCGAACTGATTTTAGAGTTGTTTGTGCAACAAATTTTGACATTGATCGATGTGTCTTGAAAAAGAAATTCAGGCTCGACTTGCTGCACCGTCTCAATACACTTCATATCCATATTCCGGCATTGCGCGAAAGGACAGAAGATATCAAACCGTTGGTTATTCATTTTGTTAACATCTTCAAGCAAAAATTTGGCAGGCCTAATATGACTATCTCCAACGAGGTATTTGAAGCATTGCTCAAATACGATTTTCCAGGAAATGTCAGAGAATTGATAAATATGACGGAACGGGCAATTATCCTTTGCAAGAGTAATACCCTGGGAATTGCAGATTTCCGGATTAAAACATCAAAATCCGAAATTGAATCCCCGCAAGATGTTCAGTTCAACCTAAGAGCCCAGGAAATAAAACAGATACGAAAGGCACTCCAAAGCAGCAAATACAACCAACAGAATTCTGCTGATCTGCTCGGAATAACCAGAGATGCACTTACCCGAAAATTGAAGAAATACGGTATTTCCATTTCCAAAAACGAGGCTTAACAGCTCTTATTTTTTAAATCGTCCACAATTTGTCTTTTCGATTATTAAAATTGAAATGGTAGACCTTCCCTTTCTGGCCGGGCCTTTTTTCTATTGCTTTTTGTGTTCCTATTTTACATCCTCTATTTTCGCGCATAAGCGCGAAAATTTCATTTTTAGCTGCTCCTTTATTTCCAATTTTGGGGCACTTTTCATTCCCGCCAAATAATTTTAGTATTCTTATTGTATTGATATACATAGCTTAACTCTGATGATCGAGCTATATACATCGGCTGAAATCAATTATGGCACATGGATTGTATTGCTCTTTGTACACAGGGTAAACCTTTACTGTACGAGCACACAATTAACAGGTGTTTACAGATGAATGTTTCCCCGGGGGTAAAAGAGGTAAGCCGTCCCTCCAATAATAAGTACGGTAAAAAAATTAATTAAAAATAGGAGATTAAAATTATGTCAGTAGAAAAAACGATCGGGTCATCAAGCTTGGTAGAAGTTATTGACCGTATTCTTGACAAAGGTGTTGTTGTTGATGCATGGGTAAGGGTATCATTGGTAGGTATCGAATTGCTTGCAATTGAAGCAAGGATAGTAGTTGCCTCTGTTGAAACCTATTTGAAGTATGCCGAAGCAATTGGCTTAACTGCAAAAGCAGCTTAACTTTTTGGCAAGATTAAATTGTAAAAGAGGTAAGCCGTCCCTCCAACAATAAGTACGGTAAAAAAAACAATTAAAGATAGGAGATTAAAATTATGTCAGTAGAAAAAACGATTGGGTCATCCAGCCTCGTAGAGGTCATCGACCGTATTCTTGACAAAGGCGTCGTAGTTGATGCATGGGTAAGAGTATCACTGGTAGGTATCGAATTGCTTGCTATTGAAGCAAGGATCGTTGTCGCCTCAGTTGAAACCTATTTGAAATATGCTGAAGCGATCGGATTAACTGCCAAAGCCGCATAATGCATCTTGCAGTTAAGTAGTTATTCTTGCTAATGCATCCTTCCAGGCACAGTCCTGACAGCATGGTTACCAGGAATTACTTTCCAATCCAAAGAGAATAAAGAAAGAGAAAGAATAGCTCAGATTTGAAAATTCATCATCTACCTGCCAACCACCAATGAAAACCCTTCCTGATTTAAATATTGATGGTTTTTTTGACAACATCATCAACTCCTATGAATCAAGGATTCAAAAGATTCAAACTGCTTTCCAATCCTCAGAATTTATCACAGAATCATCTCACTCTCTTTTCGATCATGTACATAACTCCTTGAATGAGCTAAGGAAAGAAAGAGATCTGTTGAACGCCAGGCTTTGTGAAACAATCGCAAAGAATGGTTCGCTGCGAAAAAAAGATTACCAACTAATGATGTCTGGTATATTAAGCTCTTTCGAGGAAAAAGAGCACGAAGCAGAAAACCAATTCAACATTTTTATTGAAGCCCAGAAAGAAACAGTCCAACAGCTGAAAATCAGACTGCTGGACATCAAAGATATTACTGCACCTGATGTTGGTGAAAAAATTACCCTCATCAAGGAACACCTTGTCCAGAATTCATTAGTCCAGTCAAAGAGAAAAGAGACGGTCATAAAGACCTTTGAGGAATTCCAGAAAATGCATAACAAAATGATGGAATACCTTGAAAAATTGGTTGAAAAAGGAGACAATATTTTGATCCAGGACATAAAGAATGTCAAAACACAACTAACAAAAGAATTCAACCCCACCCCTGAAAGATCGCAAGGGATGAATTAATAAACAATCATTTAACCACTAATTAAATAGGAGATAACAAAATGGGACTATCATCTGAAATGAAGAATTTAAGCGAAGAGTTACTCTCGTCCTTCAAACAAAGGATCAAAGAAAACGAAGAACTTGTAAGTGACGTGCAAAAAACCCTGGATGGTTTCCGCAAAGACCACATGGAAATGGCTGGCGTTCTGAATGCCAAGGCAATGCATCTTAGAAAAGACCTTGCAAAAGGTGAAATAGATCGTATGAAAAGCTACAATGGTTTGATGAGTGAAATCCACAATTCCATGGCCTCCATTCGGTTGGAGGTTTCTGAAATTCAGGCGTCTACATTCAATATGATCAATGAATTTGCATCAGACAGAACAGTTATGGCGACAGATCTGAATAAATTCTTTGCTGAAGGAAGAGCAGAGAGGAAGGAAGACGAAACGATCAGGATGGCTGAATTTGAAACCCTTATGAAATCAATCAACGCGGATATTAAAAACATCAACGAAGAGGTTTCAACCATATTCAAAGAAACCAATGAAATGCTTGCGGATTTTGAGAAGGAACATCTTGAAATGTCTGCTGAACTAAAGGCTGAACTGGGTAAAAACCTCACGGAAAGAGTCAATTATACCAGCACAATGCTGCTTGGTTTTCAGAAGAGACTTGCTGAAATCAGCAAAGAGAATCAGAAGATGGCTCAAAATCTGAGGAAAGACCTTGCCAGTGGAGAGACCTCCCGATTTAACGATTACAAAGGTTTAATGAAAAACATTCATGCCTCCATCAAAGGAATCCGTAAAGAGGTTAGTGATATCCAAAAATCCAGTGAGCGTTTGATTGGAGATTATTCCAGGGATCGGGTAGAAGGTGCAGCTGCATGGAATAAGATGCAGGATGAAATTGCCAAATTGAGGCAAACAGGTTTGGGTGATACTGGGAAAAAAGTAGCGGTCAATACTGAAAAAAAAAAGGAGCCGGTAACTAGTGCTCCAATCGAAACAGTTAGCATCCCTGTGGAAGAGATGATGAATGAAACCTCTCTGATGGTCGGAAACCATGTGGAAGCTGCAACTGAAGACTTTAATGAGATGCCAGGTAAGTTGCCTGAAAAGACGGTGGAACCAACCAATTTGATAGAGAAGGTACTCGACTACATCAACAAGCATCCAATGGGAGTTAAAGTGTCAGAAATGGAAGCACCCCTGGGAGAAACCAGAATGAAAATTGGATTTGTGGCAAAAGCGTTGCTGGAAGAAGGAAAAGTTCAGAAAATGGACAATATTTATTTTCCAATAAAATAATACCTAAACTGCCAACTGATTCGGAGTGTCTTATTGCCTTTACTGTGGTAAGAACACTTCGAATTAGCTATTCAATATCAACCAATATAAGTGCAGTAACATACAATGAGCAATGCCGGAAACCATATCAAAAAAAGTTTACAGAAAAGGCAGGAGGCCCTTGACAAGTTTAATGCCTTGAAGGAATCCTTTTTGCAAACCCGGGAAAAAACCAGGAAGGACATTGAAGAGGCAAGAATAATATTGGCTAACACCATGAAACTAATGCCCAGACATCATTTTAATTAACGATTTCCATACGAGCAACCATGAGCAGCAATAACGAAACGAATCAAATACTTGAACCTCGCAAAATGGCCAATTTTGTGGAGACAGAATACATTAAAAACATCACTGACCGGGGACTGACTTACATTAAAGCCGGATTCCCGGTCCATTTCAGGGGTCCGTCAGGAACCGGAAAAACGACAGTAGCGATGCACCTGGCCAGTAAAATCGGACGACCGGTTGTCATCATACATGGCGATTCGGAGTACAAAACATCCGATTTAGTGGGTAGCGAATCTGGCTACAGGTTCAGGAAACTGGACGACAAATTTATCCACTCGGTCCACAAGCAGGAAGAGGACATGGAGAAAAAATGGGTGAACAATCGCCTGACAATTGCTGTCAAAAACGGTTTCACCTTGATTTACGACGAATTTACCCGTTCCCGGGCTGAAGCCAACAATATTCTTTTGCCAATTCTCCAGGAACGCATGATGAGTACTTCTGCCGGAAAAGAGGAAGATTATTACATGAAAGTTCATCCCAATTTCTGCGCCATCTTTACTTCAAATCCTGAAGAATATGCAGGCGTTAACCGCACCCAGGATGCATTGCGCGACCGGATGGTAACCATGGATCTGGATCATTTCGATTACGAAACTGAATTGAAGATCACCATGGCCAAATCTGATCTTTCATGGGAAGATACTGAGAAGATTGTTAAGGTTGTAAGGGGTTTGCGTGAATCAGGAAAAACTGAGTTTGACCCAACTGTTCGTGGTTCGATCATGATTGCAAAAACACTGGCCACACTAAACTCATCCCCTTTGAAGAACAACGAGATGTTTCGTTTAATCTGCCAGGATATTCTCACTTCCGAAACCAGCCGGGTAGGTTCAAAAACAAATCAGGAAAAAGTAAGGTTTATCGTGAACGAATTGATCGACCTTCATTGCTAACGGATTATCACACCGATATAATCACTCAAATAATACATCTATTATGCCAATCTCAAGCGCCATAAAAGGACTTTTAAGCATCAAGTCGATGCAGAATATCAATAAATCGGGAATACCGAACAAGGAGGATTCTGACTTCATCAAACTGTACATGTTCGAAAAAGAAAGAAACCGGCTAAAAAGTGAAGAAATAAGGATTTTGTTGCGACTTGAGTTTGTGCAAGGAAGATTGAAGGAAATTCAGGATTACAACGATCAAAAAGCAGAACAGATGCACAATCCTGAATCGAGGGAGTCCAATCCTGCAAAATCAGAATGGAAAACCATATCCATTGATTATTAACGGCAAGACCCAATTCTAAAATCAAATGGTATGGAAACCGGATTATATCTCTATTGCATCAGGCTTAAGTGCAACGAAAAAATTGAAGTTCTTAGAACGATTTCCGGAGATGAAAAAATCCAGCTACTTCCTTTTATGGATTTGGAAGCCGTAATTAGCGAAGTCTCCCTAGCGGAATTCAGTTCGGCAGAAATTCAGAAAAAAGCCGAAGAAGATCTGGAATGGATCAAGGGAAAAGCGCAAATACATGAAGAAGTCATTGAGCAGGCAATGAGAACTAGCGATTCAGTCATTCTTCCTGTCATTCCCATGCAGTTTGGAGTCATTTTTAAAACCCGCGAAAAACTTCAGGAAACCCTATACATTAATCTTGACAAATTCAGAAAAAGTCTTGAATTCCTGGCCGGAAGACAGGAATGGGGTGTAAAGGCCTATATGGATCAGAAAGCTTTTGAAGTTTTTTTGGCGAACGGGAATGAGGAATTATTAGCCAGGAAGAAAGAAGCAGAAGCATTGCCAAAAGGACTCTCCTTCTTTGCAAAAAAGAGAGTAGCCGCAACAATCGACGAAATAAAAGAAAAGGAGTTAGCTAAAATCATCAGTGAAATTTATGAAAGTTTAGCTGAATCAGGGGTGAGCCTTAAAAAAGCGAAGATCCTGGATAAGGATTTCACCCTTATGACTGAGGAAATGATTTTGAATGGATTTTATTTAATCGAAGAATCAAGACTGAATGAATTTAAAGGAAAAACAGAAGAATTTCGGGAAAAGTTTACGCTGCAAGGAATAAAAATTGAAATGAGTGGTCCCTGGCCCTCCTATCATTTTATTTAACGTTTAAAAATTATGACTGATTCGGAGAATAAGAATGCAACGTTGGTGGATGCCCTGGATGTTGTTATCGATAAAGGAGCGGTAGTTCACGGAGATATCGTGATACGAATTGCAGATTTAGATATGCTGGCTATTTCGCTGAGAGTAATCATCGTTTCCATGTCAAAGTTATCGTCACAACAAGGGAAAAGAGCGGATGAAGCGCATGTCAACGAACTGGGCGATGAAATTTACATGCAGAAATTGGAAAACCAAATTTTTAAGGCTCAGGAACATATCAATCAAATGATTAATGCCGATACTCCTGAGCAAATAGAGGGAGGTTTGGCGCAGTTGGTTTTGACATTAATTAAACTCATCGTTGATCTGGTGGAAAGAGAAGCCATGAGAAGAGTGGAAAGGGAGGAATTGACATTAATCGAAACCCAGAAACTTGGATTGAATCTGGAGGCAATTGAAACTAAGATTGAAGAGCTCAGATTGGTCTTCGGACTAAAAGAAGATGATTTAAACATTGATTTAGGATCACTCGGGAAACTGAGGTAGTTTTTTGAAAAAATAAAAAATATCATGGCAGAAGCAAAACTTAGTACCTCAACCGGTAATTCATCACTTCGGGATGTTTTAGAACTTGTCCTTGACAAAGGCATCGTAATCGTTGGGGACATCCAAATAAAAATAGCGGATGTTGATTTATTGACGATCAAAATAAGGCTTTTGGTCTGTGGTGTTGACAAAGCTTTAGAGATGGGCATCAACTGGTGGCAGGACGATCCCTATCTTTCGTCACAAGCACGTGAAAATGAGATTTATCAACAGGAAAAGTTATTGGCGAGACTTGAAAAACTGGAAGCACGTAATAATCCATCATAAACCCTTAATACGCTCACAATGGAAAATGATAAGAATAAAGACAAAAAAGACGAAGCCAATTTTGATCTTTTCGGACTTGGTGGTCTGTTCAAAGGCATCGAGAAATTAGTTGATCTTGCAGGAAAACTAGAAGAAAAAGGAGCCATGAGCAAGGAAGGCGAAATCAATCTTGACCATCTCAGGAAAGGGATGAAAGGCGTTTATGGATTCACTATCAATACGGCTGGCGGTGGATCTCCAAAAGTGGAAACTTTCGGAAACATCAAAAAAACTCCTGAAGGACCAAAGGTAGATGAAGAACGTGAACCTATCACCGACCTGTTCGACGAAAAAGACGAGATTGTCGTTATTGCGGAAATGCCAGGGATCGAAGAAAAGGATCTTAAGATTGATTTAAAGGAAGACATACTAGAAATATCAGCTGCAAGTACAAGTCGTACTTACCGCAAGGAAATTTTACTTCCGGTGAAAGTATTGCCATCCAATTTAAGTCACAAATTCACCAACGGTATTCTCGAAATCAAGATTAAAAAATAAATAGTATGACACTTTCTGGCTTAGAAAACAGCGACCTTAAACTCATCATCTTCGGCGGGAAGGGTGGCGTTGGAAAAACCAGTTGTGCTGTTGCCACAGCACTGGCGTTGTCAGAAAGTTTTAAAACGCTGCTCATATCAACCGACCCGGCACATTCAGTGTCAGATTGTCTGGGACAGCAAATCGGATATCATGTGGTAAAAGTTGATGGTACAACCAGTCTGTCGGCCATTGAAATAATTGCAGAAGAGGCGCTCTCAGCATTCAAAGTGGCGCACCAGAGCGAACTGGAAAAGCTACTTGCTACTTCAACGAATCTGGACAACGCAGACATTAATGAATTGCTGAGTCTGTCTATACCCGGCATCGACGAAATCATGAGTTTTAAAGCGATCATTGATTTTATAGAGGAAGGCCAATACGAGAAATATGTTGTCGATACTGCGCCAACCGGCCATGCATTGCGTCTCATTTCATCGCCACGGATGCTCGATGCCTGGATTAAAGTTGCCGCTAAAATGAGGTGGAAATACCGTTACCTGATCACTAGTTTTGCAGGCAGCTATAAACAGGATGAGGTCGACACATTTCTACTGAGCCTGAAAAAAACAGTAAAGAGAATAGAGAACCTATTGCAAGATAAAGCCAAATGCAATTTCATTCCAGTTTGTATTCCTGAAGCCATGGCCATTTCAGAAACCACCCGGTTGCTTGCTGATTTGGAAGATTTCAATATCAAAGCCAGACAAATCATCATCAACCATGTAATGGTTTCAGAAGATTGCAGCTTTTGCATGCGCAGAAAAGCAGGTCAAGCCAAATACCTTCAGCAGATCAACGAGATTTTCAGCGAATTGAACACTGTTGAAATACCCGAATTTGCCGAGGAAATACAAGGCTTGGAGTCACTAAAAGAGTTAAAGTATTTTCTGTTTGAAAATCAATTAAATCTCGAATAAAGCCATGACAGCAACTAAAAACGAAATAGTTCTTCGGGTAAAGGAAGCTTTGGTAAAAGACGTCGGCCGGGCAATCGCTCGTATCGATCCCAAGGATATGAAATTATTGGGATTGGAAAGTGGCGATGTAATTGTGATCGAAGGGAAACGTGCCACTCCTGTCAAGATCATGCCATGTTATCCTGAAGACCGTGATAAAAGCATCATCCAGATCGATGGAATTACCCGCGAAAATTGTCAGGCCGGGATCGACGAAAAAGTAAAAATCTCCATAACCAGCTGCCGTCAGGCAACAAAAATAAAACTCAAACCCGACACAAAATCCGGTTCACTGTTCAAAGCCGACGACGCCAAATACATAGGTTCACTCATTAATGGTTTGCCAGTAGTCAAAGGAGATAAAGTGCGAGCCAACCTGTTTGGATCACGCTCAGTTGATTACACCATCACCGGAACCAGTCCGGAAGGCGTGGTTCTGATTCACCCCAACACTACATTTCAGCTTGAACTGGCCAAACAGGACGGTGAAAAGAAACGCAAAATTTCGTACGAGGACATTGGCGGATTGGGAACCCAGGTTCAGCGCATTCGCGAAATGATTGAATTGCCCCTTAAGTATCCTGAAATTTTCGAACGACTTGGCATCCAGGCTCCAAAGGGTGTATTCATGTATGGCCCTCCCGGTACCGGAAAAACCCTTATTGTAAGAGCTGTTGCCCACGAAACGGATGCTTATTTCATCAACATTTCGGGCCCCGAAATTATGGGCAAATTTTATGGTGAAAGTGAAGGCCGCATCCGCAAAATTTTTGAAGAAGCACAGCAACATGCACCAGCCATTATTTTTATCGACGAAATTGATGCCATTGCGCCAAAACGTGAGGATATGGGTGGTGAAAAACAGGTTGAAAAACGTGTAGTAGCCCAATTGTTATCACTCATGGATGGTTTGGAATCGCGTGGGAAAGTGATTGTTATCGGCGCAACAAACATCCCTAACGCTATTGATCCGGCCTTGAGAAGACCCGGTCGTTTCGATCGCGAAATATCCATTTCAATTCCGGATAAAAAAGGAAGATTAGAAATATTGCATATTCACACCAGGGGTATTCCATTGTCGATGGACGTTGATATGGAAAAACTCGCTGAGATCACCCATGGTTTTGTGGGTGCCGATTTGGAAGCCCTCGCACGCGAAGCCGCCATGACTGCCTTACGGAGAATACTCCCTCAAATCGATTTCGAGATGGCCGAAATCCCCTACGAACTTTTAATGTCCCTTGAAGTTACAATGGATAACTTCATGGATGCGATGAAAGAAGTGGAACCTTCAGCCATCCGGGAAGTCTTTGTTGAGGTTCCCGATGTAAAATGGGACGACGTTGGCGGACTCGATGAAATTAAGGAAGCATTGAAAGAAACGGTTGAATGGCCCTTAAAATATGCCGACCTCTTCAAAAAAGCCGATACCAAACCACCCAAAGGAATTATCCTTCATGGAAAGCCTGGAACCGGCAAAACTTATCTTGCCAAAGCGCTGGCAAGCGAAAGCGGAGTCAATTTTATTTCTGTTAAAGGCCCGCAGATTCTGAGCAAGTACATCGGTGAATCCGAAAAAGGAGTCCGCGAACTCTTCAGAATGGCCAAACAGGCATCGCCTTGTATTTTGTTTTTGGATGAAATTGACAGCCTGACTCCCCGTCGTAGCGAAGATGGTTCCAGCTCCGGCGTACTCGATCGGGTAATCGGTCAGTTCCTTACCGAAATGGACGGCATTGAAGACCTGAAAGGTGTGATTGTGCTGGCCGCTACCAACCGGATCGATTTGATAGACCCTGCCCTGTTACGCAGCGGCCGTTTCGACTTGCTGTTCGAAGTTCCTTTGCCTGACGTGAAAACCCGCGAAAAGATATTCAGCATCCATACCCGCAAGAAGCCTTTGGGTGTAAAAATTAACCTGAACAAACTGGCACTGAAAACAGAAGGGCTCACCGGATCGGACATCGAATTTATTTGCCGGAAAGCTGCCATGCTTGCCATCAGGCAATTGATTGACAAAAACCGTGATCTGGCTACTGAAAATACGGGTGAAATCAGCATTACTGAAAAGCACTTTGAAGAGGCCATTCAACTGGTACTAAACCAAAACGCAACCAAAAAATAAAAATTAAACCAATGGAAATGAATGGAATTTACATCTACGGATTTATACCCAATTTTTACAGCGATGAGATGGTTCGGTCACTGGTGAATACCGGGATTTATACCATTTCCTATCAAAATATTTCGGCCATTGTTTCCGACCGGGAGAGTGTGTCGTTTGATTTTTTAGATCGTGAGGCATTGGGTCATTTGTTGGTAGATCATCAGAAAACGATTGAAGATCTGACCGGAAAAGGGTTCACCATGCTCATCCCAATGCGCCTCGGGACATTGGTTAGCTCAAATGAAGAGGTCTTGAAAATATTGGCAAACGGACATGATTTGATCATTGATACACTCAGCAAAATCGAACACATGACCGAAATTGATCTTGCTGTGACCTGGGCGGATTTTCCGGCTACCATCAAAGAAGTTGCCAGTCATCCGGAAATCTTTGCATTGAAGGAAGACATCCTGAGAAAAGGAGATGCGATTACGCAAATTGATCAGGTCAAAATAGGAATGTTGCTTGAAGAAAAGTTCAAAGCAAAAAATACGAAGGTTGAATTAGACATTCTGAATGCGTTATCGGGTTTCTGTACTGATATAAAAATGCATGAGGTGATGAATGATCAGATGATTACCAATTCAGCTTATCTCCTTAAACGGAATAAAAAAGAAAAATTTGAAGAGGCACTCGACCGGCTCGATGAAGTGTACAAAGGGATGTTGAACTTCAAAATGGTGGGTCCCCTTCCTTGCTATAGTTTTTATACCATCGAGGTCAAAGAATTGAATCTGGAACGTGTATTGCAGGCAAAAATGGAGCTTGGAGTGACTGGATCTTCATCTGAAGCTGAAATAAAAAGAGCCTATCAGGAAAAGGCCAAAGAATTCCATCCAGATGTAAATCAAGGAAATAGTACAGTCGATCATTTCAACCAGATCAAAAAAGCTTACCAAACCTTGCTCGAATATCTTGAAGCAGCCAATCTAGCTTCGAAAGTGAATGCAATTTCGATGAAAAATGAAAAAGCAATTGAAAACTTGATTTTGGTTAAAATAAAAGATTAACATGCAACGTGACGGAAAATATATTTACTGCATTATCGCGTCGGATTATGACGTAAACCTCGGACCAATTGGAGTTGGTGGACGTGGCGACCTGGTTTCAACCATTGGTTTCGACGGATTGTGCATGGTTGTCAGCGACCATCCGATCAGCCGTTTTGTTGTTAACCCGGAGAATATGCTGGCACACCAAAAGGTAATCGAAGCTACGATGAAGGAATTCAAAAGTGTACTTCCAATCCGGTTTGGAACCATTGCAGCCACCCCAGATGAAATCAGAAATTTACTAAACCGCAGATACAGTGAATTCATGGAATTGCTCAGGCAATTTGAAAATAAAGTAGAACTGAATGTGCGTGGAAACTGGAAAAACCTGGGAAATATTTACAAGGAAATAGACCAGGAGAACACTGAATTGCACAACATCAAATCGGAACTGGAAAAAATTGACGATAAGGAAATCCGAAATCAAAAAATTATTGACGCAGGCAATTTGGTAAAACTGGCTCTGGTCGAGAAAAAAAAGGCAGAAACCGAACTGATTCTCGATGCTTTCAAACGTTCAGTATTTGAATATAAGCTCAATAAAACGAGCGGCGAGGGGATGTTTATGAATACCGCTTTCCTGGTAAACAGTGGCAGGGAAGTTGAATTCGACCACATCATGGCAGACCTGGGAACCCGATATGAGGATCGGAGCGATTTCATTTATACCTCCCAATTGCCCATTTTTAATTTCATCGATTTGAAAATTTTTCCTGAAAAATGGGAATTGTAAACTAACTTTTGAACACAACTCTTATGAGCAACGATCTGGAAATACCCAAAGAAGGAAAATACATTTACGGAATTATCAGGAATTCGGACCCGATAAATTATGGCCCAATAGGAATGGGGAAACGGGCCGACTGCGTTTATGGAGTCAACTACAAGGGAATCACGGCTGTGGTGAGTGCCTCTCCTGTCATCATTTACGAAGCCCGCAGGATCAATATGATTACGCATGAGAAAGTGTTGGAAGAGATGATGAAACAATTTACGGTTCTTCCCGTGCGCTTTTCCACCATTTCAGAACACGACGACGATGCCGGTATTCTGAGAATCATTGAAAAAGATTACAGGAAATTCGACGAGATGCTTACAAAAATGGATGGCAAGAAAGAACTTGGACTAAAAATCCTTGCGAAAGAAGCTGAGATGTACGAAAGCATCATTGAAAAATACGATGAAATCAAAACGCTGCGAGCGAAACTGATGAATATGCCGGTCGATAAAACCCATTATCAACGCGTAAAAATTGGCGAAATGGTTGCCGAAGCATTGAAGAAGGAGACCGAAAATTACAAAAACACCATCATCGCCGCTTTAAATCCACTTTCAGTCGATGTGAAAATCAACGACAACTACGGCGAAATGATGATACTCAACGCCGCCTTCCTGATTAAAAATGAAGTAGAAACAGCTTTCGACATAGTAGTGAACGACTTATCCGAACAGTACGGCAGATACATGACTTTCAAATATGTGGGCACCTTACCCTTGTACAATTTTGTAAACCTTGTAATTAATACGAAAGGAATATAATATGTTACTAATCGACGATATATTCTTCGCTCCTCTGAAAGGAATCATTTTTCTGGCAGAGAAAATAAATGAAGTGATCGAGAAGGAGACCTCGGATGAAGGAGCTGTGAAAGAACGGCTGATGGCGTTGCAACTGAAGTTTGAAATGGATGAAATTGACGAGGTTGAATACGACAAACGGGAAGACGAATTGCTGAATTTGCTCGAAAATATCAGAAAAGAAAAACTTAACAAATAAGAAACGGAGGAGAAGATGAGTGCATTTAAATGTCCAAAATGTGGAAAAACAACTGGAGGTAACGAAGATTTTTGTATTGATTGCGGTCAGTCATTCAATATTAAGTGTCCGGAATGTGGCAATGGCTGGCGGTTTATGTTCGATTACAAATTTTGTCCTACCTGCGGTCACAACATGAAAAAAGGAAGTGCTCCAAACAAACCAACAAACCAATGAATAGGGAGGTAAACAATGAGCAACATAATTGATGTAAAAAAAACAGTAGTCAGTTTTCTAAAAGAAAATATTAACTGCTATGATGTAACGGTAATTAAAATTGAAAAAATCAAAGAGTTATGGAGTACCGTTGCTGAGGTCTACGAAGACGATTCGTTTCTGAAATCAATGAATCTGCCACCCAAACAAGTGAGACTTTTTTATTCTGTCAAGATGGATGAAAATCTTGAAATTACAGCATTCGAACGACTAACCTCTTTTGCTGGAATGGATAGCGATGATCAGTGATACCAATTAAGCTCAGCATTAATGACAAACGATTTAGTATATATTTATTGCCTTACGAACAGGCCCCCTGATCTTCATGAAAGTATGGAGTTCAAAGGACTGAAATCACTGATGTTTGGCGATTTTTATGCTGTCGTTAAATATGTTGCTGAAAGTGAATTTTCAGAGGAAAATTTCAAACGAAATGTATCAGATTTGGAATGGAAGGCATCCAATTCCCGCAACCACGTTAAAGTAATTAATAGGCTAATGGATCAGAATACGGTCCTTCCATTCAAATTTGGTACCATTTATACAGGTGTGGAGAACTTGAAAAAATTCATTTCAGACTATTCTGATTCCCTTTTTGAAAATTTCCATCTCATAGAAGGAACTGAAGAATGGGGGATAAAAATTTACTGCGACCGAAAGTCACTTAGCGAACAAATCGACGAGTTAAGCGAGGAAACGGCAGGATTAGAAAAACAAATCATGGCAAGTTCGCCCGGAAAGGCCTTTCTTCTGAAAAGAAAGAAAAGTGAATTGGTCGAAAATGAGATGGACCGGTTTTGCAAAAAATGCGGTCAGAACTACTACGAGGAGTTTAGAAAACTAGGTACATCGGCTATTCTGAATAACCTGCTTCCTAAAGAATTTACAGGAAGAGAGGATACCATGATTCTCAATGCCACCTTTTTGGTTGTTAAAACCAAAGTGGATGACTTTACAAATACAGTCGATAAACATAGAAGAGAGGATGGAATCACAGGCTTTTTTATTGAAACCACCGGTCCTGGTCCACCATTTAGTTTTGTCGGCATGAAAGAAAATCAGTAAATCATGATTTCAATTTTATCCACCAATAAAAGCCCATTTATAGGTTTTCTTTACTTGATTAGGTTCTAAATAAATGCCAAACGTTTTTCACTATGAGGACACTGATTTATGTTCCAATTATTCATTCGGTTGCCGACATGGGGTCTATGGGAGATGAACTAAAACGCAAAAGTGTCTCTGGCCTCGGTGAAAATAGGTGGAAGATTCATACGGATACAGTAAATGGCTATTGGGTGGCAATTCAATCCTATTTTGAGAAGTATGATCTTGATGTTCAGGGAACAAAAATTTATCAGGATGGCATGTTTGTTGATGGTGAAATGGCGCTGAAATTGATACAGGATGGTGTTCAATCGGGAAGCAAAAATTCTGAAATAGTTTCAGGTCTTATTACCCGGGGTGCCATATTGGTTAAGACGGAAGACTTTAAAATGGTAAAAGATGAATACGATGGACTTCAGTCGATCCTCAAATCAAAAACCAACCTAAAAAAACTCTTTCAGCTGCTTAGGTATAAAATATTAAAACCGGTATTCTTAAGAAGACGCGACCGCTTTATTGCAGCGACTATAGATAGAACACTTGAGGCGAACAAAACAGGAATTCTGTTTATTGGTGCCTACCACAACGTAATAAAAAGGCTTCCCAAAAACATAACTGTAATTGAATTGAAAGAAGTTGCTAAAATTCGAAAATATCAAAAAACCATACAATCCAGGGCAAAAAATCAACACAGGCAACTTGAACAACTTACACAATACATGATTAAAAATGACCCAAAATGAAGAGAGGGAGAACGTGAAAATGGGTAAAATTTTAGGTATCGATCTGGGAACCACTAATTGCTGTATGGCTATTATGGAAGGAAATGAACCGGTAGTCATACGGAACCGTGAAGGGCAACGAACCATGCCTTCTGTGGTGGGTTTTACATCGAATGTTGAACGAAAAGTTGGCGCTCCTGCAAAACGTCAAGCCATCATAAATCCTCAAAACACAGTTTCTTCCATTAAACGCTTCATGGGGGAATCATTCGATCAGGTCGGGAAGGAAATTCACCGGGTTCCATACCATGTTACAAAAGGCCAAAACAATACAAGCCAGGTAAATATTTCCGGCCAATTGTATTCGCCGCAGGAAATATCGGCTATGATTCTTCAGCAAATGAAGAAAGCAGCTGAAGATTATCTTGGACAGGTAATTTCAGAAGCAGTGATTACTGTTCCGGCCTATTTTAGCGATTCACAGCGTCAGGCAACCAAAGAGGCTGGTGAGATTGCCGGCTTAACCGTCAGGCGCATAATTAATGAACCAACTGCAGCTGCACTTGCCTATGGTTTGGATAAAAGATATGACAATATTAATGTAGCCGTTTTTGATTTGGGTGGTGGCACTTTCGATATTTCGATACTCGAATTCGGCAATGGCATTTTCGAAGTAAAATCAACCAACGGAAACACCCATCTCGGTGGCGACGACTTTGATCAGGTCATCATAGATTGGCTGGCCAATGAATTCAGAAATGATGAAGGCGTGGATCTTTTCATGGATTCCATGTCTCTTCAACGATTAAAAGAGGCCGCCGAAAAAGCAAAAATCGAATTATCCGAATTAGTGGAAACCGATATCAATTTGCCATATATTATGTCAATTAATGGGGTTCCCAAACATCTTGTACGAAAACTTACCCGGACCAGATTCGAGGCATTAATTGATAACCTGTTGCAGTCAACTATTGCCCCCTGTCAACAGGCGCTTAAGAATGCCCGCCTGAAAACTTCCGATTT
Source organism: Chitinophaga pinensis (assembly GCA_945897845.1). Lineage (GTDB taxonomy): Bacteria > Bacteroidota > Bacteroidia > Bacteroidales > Prolixibacteraceae > Aquipluma. Next base: position 21,305 of record CAMDGL010000012.1, read on the forward strand.
AAACGAAATCTTACTCGTTGGAGGATCAACCCGTATCCCGGCTGTGCAAAAAATGGTGCGTGATTTTTTTGGCAAGGAACCTTCAAGCGGTGTCAATCCCGACGAAGTGGTTGCCATTGGTGCTGCTATTCAGGGTGGGGTTCTTTCCGGCGAAGTGAAAGATGTACTGCTTCTTGATGTTACCTCTCTTTCATTGGGTATCGAAACCCGGGGCGGAGTGATGACACGGCTGATTGAGGCAAATACAACCATTCCGACACGACAATCAGAAATTTTTTCTACCGCGGCCGACAACCAATCTTCAGTTGAAATTCACATTTTACAAGGGGAACGGCCAATGGCTAACCAAAATAAAAGCATAGGCAAATTCCATTTTGACGAAATTCCAGCCTTCCGGAGAGGTATACCGAAGATTGAAGTAACCTTCGACATTGATGCCAACGGAATTCTGAATGTGACAGCAATTGATCAGCTAACCGAAAAGACACAGCAGATTCGCATTGAAGCCTCTTCCGGACTTTCTGAAGAAGAAATCATCCGAATGAAGGATGAAGCCAGGCAGCATGAGCTGGAAGATCAAGAAGTGAAGGATAAAGCAGTAAAAAGCATTAAGGCCGACATGCAAATTTTCCAAACGGAAATTCAGCTAAAGGAATTTGGTGATACCATCCCAACTGAGAAAAAAAATGCGATTGAAGTTGCGCTCGGAGAACTAAAATTAGCGCATAGAAATCCGGATTTTATCGACCTCGACAATGCCATGGGTAACCTGAGTTCTGCATGTCAATTGGCTGGTGAGTATTTGGTCGATCATTAGAAACTCAGGTGCCTAATTTATTTTAAACGTAAATAATTGTATTTCAAGAAAAAATGAAAATCCCATCAACTTCAGAATTGCAGCAAGTTGATTTATATTCGTAACCCAAATGAACCATGTAATATTTGTCAAGTATTTGTGAGTATAAGATGTAGGTGGAGGCCATTTTATTGGAATTAAAAAAGGGTCATCACCAACGCGATAACCCTTTTCGTGGGAACTGCTGGATTCGAACCAGCGACCCTCTGCTTGTAAGGCAGATGCTCTGAACCAGCTGAGCTAAGCTCCCTTTGCACTTGTGAATTTCTTCAAAAGTGTTGCAAAGATAAACCTTTTTTTTCCACTGCAAAAAAAAATGTGAAAATCTTGGTTTTTTTATGCTGTGGCAAAACTTACCATCCAGTTGACCCCGTATTTGTCGGTAAGCATACCGAAATAGTCGCCCCAGAAAGTGTTGTCCAGCGGCATGGTAACCTGACCACCGGCCGAAAGTCCGTTGAACAACCTGTCGGCCTCCTCCTTGCTGGTGCTGGTCACAGAGATGGAGAAATTATTTCCCAGTTGGAACGCCGGAGCCCATTCACCACCCACATCGCTGCCCATGATCGAGGTCTCCTTGCTGATCGGCAAACTAACATGCATGATCTTTTCCCCAATCTCCGGGGTGCAGGAGGGCACACCTTCCTGTACCGGCATATCCTTGAATCTTCCGAGGTAGGAATAGTCCCCACCAAATACGGTTTTGTAAAAGGCAAAAGCCTCTTCACAATTGCCATCGAAGTTTAAATAGACGTTTACTGTTGCCATTTTCTGTTTATTTTAGGATGAGTAGAAATAATTGATTGTTTCAATTAATCCTTTTATACTGCACACCTGTTATTTTGTTACTCTAAATAAGAATGCCGGCACTGGAAAGGAAACTCCAGGTGCCGGCATTTAAACAATGGAAAGGAAGAGACAGTTTAAAATTATTACACAGAGTTTAAATGTCTATTAATCATTATTAATAGGTTTATGGCAATTACTGCAATTGGGTAATCTCATGAGAGAAACCCCAGATTAACACAGAGTTGGAAAATCGCATGCGATTTTCTCTCTTTGCGCCTCGTTTTTCCTCATGTAACTTTGCGGCAAACGTCAATTTCAAAGCTATTTTAAATTTCATTGTGGAATTAAAAATCCTCTGTGTAAGAATTTTAAGCAACTTCTTAGTTCCATACTATTTCAACGCAGCAAAGAAGTCATTCCCTTTGTCGTCAACAATAATGAAAGCAGGGAAGTCTACTACTGTGATTTTGCGGACGGCTTCCATACCCAACTCAGGGAAATCAATTACTTCCACCGATTTGATGCTGTTTTTGGCCAGGATGGCTGCAGGACCGCCGATCGAACCCAGGTAGAATCCGCCATATTTCTTGCAGGCATCGGTCACCTGGTTGGAGCGGTTGCCTTTGGCCAGCATAATCAGCGAGCCGCCCAAAGCCTGGAATTTCTCAACGTAGCTGTCCATGCGGCCTGCAGTGGTCGGACCGAAACTTCCGGAGGCCATTCCTTTCGGTGTCTTTGCCGGACCGGCATAATAGACGGGATAATTTTTGAAGTATTCAGGAATGGCTTCGCCCTTGTCGATCATCTCACTGATTTTGGCATGCGCGATGTCGCGGGCCACAATGAGGGTCCCTTTCAGGCTGAGCCGGGTCTTGACCGGATATTTGGAAAGCTCCATGCGAACCTCCTCCATCGGACGATCCAGATCAATTTCGACGGAGGGTTGCAGGTGTGGGGAAGTTTTGGGCAGGAAGCGCTCCGGATGGGTCTCCAGTTGCTCCAGGAAGATGCCCTCTTCGGTGATCTTCGCCTTGATGTTGCGGTCGGCACTGCAACTGACCCCAATACCCACCGGACAGGAGGCTGCGTGACGCGGGAGGCGGATCACCCGCACATCATGGACGAAATATTTTCCCCCAAACTGGGCACCAATTTCACTCTTCTGACAGATATTGGTGATCTTCTCTTCCCATTCGAGGTCCCTGAAGGCCTGACCTCCCTCATTGCCGGAGGTTGGCAGATGGTCATAGTAGCCCGCTGAGGCTTTTTTAACCGTGGCAAGTGTCGTTTCGGCCGAGGTGCCTCCAATGACGACAGCCAGGTGGTAGGGAGGGCAGGCAGAGGTGCCCAGGTCCTTGATCTTCTCCTTGATGAATTTGGTGAGCGTATCTTCGTTCAGCAACGATTTGGTCATCTGGTAGAGGTAGGTCTTGTTGGCAGAGCCACCGCCTTTGGTGATGAAGAGAAATTCGTAAGTATTGCCTTCAGCAGTATAGAGGTCGATCTGTGCAGGCAAGTTGGATCCGGTATTTTGCTCGTCGAACATGGTCAGTGGTACTACCTGGGAATAACGCAGGTTGCGATCCCGGTAGGTTTCATAGATTCCTTTGGAGATAGATTTGGCATCATCGCCGCCGGTCCAGACATTTTCTCCTTTTTTGCCAATCACGATGGCGGTGCCTGTATCCTGGCAGGTGGGTAACTCGCCTTCGGCAGCGACCACCTGGTTGAGCAACATGGTATAGGCGACAAAGACATCGTTGTCGCTCGCTTCCGAATCCTGCAGGATATTTGAAAGCTTTTCGAGGTGTGCCGACCGCAGGTAAAAGGAGACATCCGCAAAAGCCTCCCTGGCAAGCAGTTCAAGACCTTCCGGAGCCACTTTCAGGATTTTACGGCCATCTGTCTCGATGGTCTGAACGAATTCTTTGGTTAACAGCCGGTA
>CAMDGL010000013.1 GCA_945897845.1 Chitinophaga pinensis
ATATCTTTCAATACTTGTTTTTGCGGTGGGTAGGTTTTATTTACCCGATGCATCGAGAAAATAATTTTTTTATCGTCTGCCATAAATATTTATTTAACTGTTTTTAATCAAATCTGTCTGTTGGGTTATCTAAAAGTACTTTTGAGTTACCAAAATTAGTTCTTTTTCAGTAGCAAATTCCGTAGTTTTAAAAAGTAAAATGTACATTCTAAATATCGACTGTGAAATTATTAGTTGTTGACGACAATCCCATTAATCAAAAGTTTTTATTTTACTCTTTAAGGAAGTATTACGATATAGAAACTGCCAATAACGGACTTGAAGCTGTAAACATGTTGGAAAAGGATCTTTTTGATGTTGTATTGATGGATTTGTCGATGCCGGTAATGGATGGCGCAGAAGCCACATTGCAAATCAGGGAATCAATAAGCCACCGCAATAAAAATATTCCAATCATTTTTGTTACTACCAACGATTTTGACCACGAACGTGTCAGGTGCATGGAAAACGGAGCCGATGATTATTTAATCAAGCCAATTGATATTGAAAAGTTATTAGCGACCATCGACTTTCATCTGAAACAAAAAGAAGATACTTCATTATAAAGCAAAGAAACAGATAACCTTTGCAACATCATTTTTTAAAGGTTATCCGGTCGTGAATTAAGGGAAATAAAAAAGGCTGATTATTCATCAGCCTTTTTTTATTCATTGAATATATCTCTTATTCCTGAATTGGTAATTCCGGTGCAGCTTCTTCAGCCGGTGCAGGTTTGCTTGCTTCTTTTGGGGCAACTTTCTTTGCAGTTTCAGTTTCTCCGGCAGGTTTTTTCTTTCCTCCGCGGCGTGAACGTCCTGGTTTAACTTTGCCTTCTTTAGCAGCCAACATACTTTCGTTAAAGTCAACCAATTCGATGATACACATTGAAGCATCATCACCCAGTCGGTTTCCTGTTTTCAGAATCCGGGTATAACCACCCGGACGATCGCCAACTTTTTCAGCTACATCCCTAAACAAAACAGCAACAGCAGTTTTGCTTTGAAGATATTCAAATACAGTTCTGCGTGAATGAGTTGAATCGTCTTTTGCTTTTGTGATAAGTGGCTCAACATATACTCTTAATGCTTTGGCTTTGGCCAAAGTCGTCGCAATACGTTTGTGAAAAATCAATGAATTAGCCATATTGGCCAACATAGCTTTTCTGTGTGAGCTAGTTCTACCTAAATGGTTGAATTTTTTACTATGTCTCATTTTTACTTATTCCTTATCAAGTTTATATTTACTGATATCCATCCCGAAAGTCAGACTCAAACTCACCAACAAGTCATCAAGCTCTGTAAGTGATTTTTTACCGAAATTGCGGAATTTGAGCAAATCGTTCCGGTTATAAGTAACCAGCTCGCCCAATGTTTCAACATCCGCTGCTTTAAGGCAGTTCAATGCACGAACAGAAAGATCCATGTCAACCAGTTTTGTTTTCAACAATTGGCGCATGTGCAAAACTTCTTCATCGAACTCTTCGTTTGCAAATTTCTCGTCAGAATCGATTGTAATCTTTTCGTCAGAAAATAGCATGAAGTGATAAATCAGAATTTTTGCTGCTTCTTTCAATGCATCTTTTGGATGAATTGAACCATCGGTCGTGATTTCAAAAACCAACTTTTCGTAGTCGGTCTTTTGCTCAACGCGATAATTTTCGATTGCATATTTCACATTTTTAATAGGTGTGAAAATTGAATCAATCGGTATAACTCCAAACTCAGCATCGATAGGCTTATTTTCAGCGCTTGGAACATATCCGCGACCTTTGTTGATGGTAAGTTCCATCTGCAATTTAACTTCAGGTTCCATCCGGCAAATAACTAATTCTGGATTTAGAACACGGAAGCCGGTCATAAATTTATTGATATCTCCAGCGGTAAATACGTCCTGTCCTGAAAATGAGATTGAAACCTTTTCGCTGTCAGAATCTTCAGCTTCACGTTTAAACCTGATTTGCTTCATGTTAAGGATGATTTCAGTAACATCTTCCATCACTCCTTTGATAGTAGCAAATTCATGGTCAACTTTGTCGATTTTGATAGTGGTGATTGCATAACCTTCCAAAGAGGATAAAAGAATTCTACGCAAGGCATTACCAATTGTAATACCATAGCCTGGCTCCAATGGACGGAATTCAAATTTTCCGTACTTATCATCGGTTTCAACCATTATAACTTTGTCGGGTTTCTGGAACGCTAATATTGCCATAATACTGAGTAATTGATTATTTAGAATACAACTCTACAATAAGTTGTTCTTTAATGTTTTCAGGAATATCTGCTCTGTCAGGGCGGTTTAAGAATTTACCGGCCATTTGAGTACTATCCCATTCCAACCATGCGAATTTATTGTAACGATGTGAATTCAAAGAAGCTGTAATCGCTTCAAGTGATTTTGATTTTTCACGAACGCCAACAGATTCACCGGGACGTAAATGATACGAAGGTATGTTAACAACCTCGCCATTAACTACGATGTGCTTGTGAGAAACCAACTGGCGTGCAGCGGCACGTGTTGGTGCAATTCCCAAACGGAATACAACATTGTCTAAACGGGCTTCGAGCAATTGTAAAAGAACTTCTCCAGTTACACCTTTTGATGCTGATGCTTTTTTAAACAAATTAGAAAATTGTTTCTCAAGTACACCATACATGTACTTGGCTTTTTGCTTTTCTTTTAATTGTGTACCGTATTCCGATTTTTTACGGCGGCGACTTGCCAAACCGTGAACGCCCGGTGGGTAATTCTTCTTTTCAAGCGCTTTATCAGGTCCGAAAATGGCTTCACCAAATTTTCGGGCAATTCTTGATTTTGGTCCAATATATCTTGCCATTACTGTCTTAATTAATTAGATTATACACGTCTTCTTTTTGCAGGACGACATCCGTTGTGTGGCAGTGGAGTTACGTCAACAATTTCACTTACCTGGATGCCCACACTGCTAATTGCGCGAATAGCAGACTCGCGACCATTACCCGGACCTTTTACATATACTTTTACTTTTCTGAGTCCAAGATCATACGCGGTCTTTGAACATTCTTCAGAAGCTACCTGAGCGGCATACGGAGTGTTCTTTTTAGAACCTCTGAATCCTTTTTTACCGGCTGACGACCACGAAATTACTTCACCATTACCATTGGTCAACGACACAATGATGTTATTGAATGAAGAATGAATGTGTGCCTGCCCGATTGCTTCAACGATAACAACTCGTTTTTTTGTAGAACCAGTCTTTTTTGCCATAATTCAAATATCAATTATTTAGTGGCTTTTTTCTTGTTAGCAACAGTTTTTCTCTTTCCCTTGCGTGTACGTGCATTATTTTTAGTGCTTTGTCCACGAAGAGGTAAGCCTACACGATGACGAATACCGCGATAACATCCGATATCCATTAATCGTTTAATATTCATTTGGGTTTCAGAACGCAATTCGCCTTCCACCTTAATGCTTCCACTGATAGCTGCACGAACAGCAGCTAAATGTTCATCCGTCCAATCCTGAACTTTGATGTTTTTGTCAACGCCGGCTTTTTCGAGAAGCGTTACAGAAAGATTTCGCCCAATACCATAAATATAGGTTAATGCTATCTCGCCTCTCTTATTGTTAGGGATGTCAACACCACTTATACGAGCCATAAATAAAATTTTTACAAAGTTAATTAATTATCCCTGACGTTGTTTGTACTTAGGATTCTTTTTGTTAATCACGTACAAACGGCCTTTTCTGCGTACAATTTTGCATTCGGCACTACGTTTTTTAATGGATGCTCTTACTTTCATTATTTTGTGCTTTAGTTTTTGTATCTAAAAGTAATTCTTCCTTTGGTCAGGTCGTATGGTGACATTTCTACCTTTACTTTATCACCGGGTAAGATTTTGATGTAATGCATCCTCATCTTACCGGAAATATGTGCAGTAATGGTATGTCCATTTTCCAATTCAACCCTGAACATTGCATTCGATAATGATTCAATGATTGTTCCGTCTTGTTGTATAGAAGACTGTTTTGCCATAAATATAGACTAAGTATCAAATATTCTGATGTTTGTATTCCAATTTAAAATTCAGTATTAAACATCTTAGTGGAAGATAAAATTATTTTCCGCTAATAAACCCGGCAAAACTACAAGAATAACCGGACTTACTTTCAGTATTTGTGAATTTTATTCAACAAGTTTAGAACTTCTCACCAATCCAGGACACTAAAAATGTCCAAATAGATTAATTAGTACCCACCACTTCCGGTACGTCCTTTGATCCGGCCTGATTTCATCAGACCATCGTAATGACGCATCAAAAGATGACTCTCGATTTGTTGCAGTGTATCCAAAACAACTCCAACAAGAATCAACAGTGAAGTTCCGCCAAAGAAATAGGCGAACTGGTTATTGATTCCGGCCATCATTGCAAATGCAGGCAGAATAGTTATAATTCCGAGGAAAATAGATCCTGGAAGTGTAATTCTAGACATGATGGTATCAAGAAATTCAACTGTTTTCTTTCCTGGTTTGACACCTGGAATGAATCCGCCATTCTTCTTCATATCCTCAGCCATTTGCATCGGATTAACGGTAATTGCTGTATAGAAATAAGTGAACAGAATTACAAGTAAAAATTGAGTCAGGTTGTACCAAAAACCGGTGTGGTTTGAAAATGCAGCTGCAAAGCCGCTCAAACTATCTGATTTGGCAAAACCGGCAAGACTAATAGGTATAAACATGATTGCCTGGGCAAAAATGATAGGCATAACTCCTGCTGCATTTACTTTTAATGGTATGTACTGACGAACACCACCGTATTGTTTGTTGCCCACTATTCTTTTAGCGTATTGTACAGGTATTTTGCGGGTTCCCTGAACCAGCAAAATAGATCCCATAAATACAAAGAACAGAACTACAAACTCTAACAGGAACATTACCATACCACCACCTTGTTGTTCGATGCGCGAAGCAAATTCGGCAACAACAGAGTGTGGAAGACGTGCAATAATTCCAATCATGATGATCAGTGATATACCATTTCCAATTCCTTTATCAGTAATACGTTCACCAAGCCACATTACGAACATCGATCCGGCTGTTAAAATTACAGTGGATGATATCGTAAACAGCGTGCCAGATATTGCAAAAGCTGATTCGGGTAATTGTACATGCAGATTTACTAAATAGGCAGGTGCCTGGAAGATCAGGATGACAACAGTCAGATAACGGGTTAGCTGATTTATTTTACGACGTCCTGATTCACCTTCTTTTTGTAACCGCTGAAAATAGGGTACCGCAATACCCATCAACTGAATTACAATAGAAGCCGAAATATAGGGCATGATTCCCAGTGCAAAAATAGATGCCTGAGAAAATGCCCCTCCTGAGAACATATCCAACAATCCGAGCAACCCCTCAGATGTTTGATTTTTAAGTTGATCCAACTGTGCCGGATCAACTCCAGGTAAAGAAACATACGAACCTAAACGATAAATTAAAAGCAAAAACAAAGTAATCCCCAACCGGGACCGTAAGTCTTCAATCTTATAAATATTCTTTAGTGTTTCAAAAAACTTTTTCATCAGAGTTAGAGTATTTCGGTGGTTCCTTCAAGTTTCTCAATGATTTCTTTTGCTCTTTTAGAAAAAGCGTGTGCTTTAACTTCCAATTTAAGGTTTAATACTCCGTCTCCCAAAATCTTTATTTTATCCCTTTTGGAAGCCATACCAGCTTCAACCAAAGTTTCAACATCAATAGTTGTGAGTTTCAAATTTTCAGCCAATTCCTGAACTACGTCAAGATTGATTGCTTTGAACTCTTTCCGGTTGATGTTTGTGAAGCCAAATTTAGGTACAACACGCTGTAAAGGCATTTGCCCTCCTTCGAAACCACGGCGTGTTTTGTAACCAGATCTTGATTTGGCTCCTTTATGCCCTCTTGTAGAGGTACCGCCATGACCTGAACCCTGGCCACGTCCAATTCGCTTTTCGCTCTTGGTTGAACCTTCCGCAGGTTTAAGATTACTTAAATCCATATTTCTTGATCTTAATAAGTTTAAACTTCTTCAACTTTTACAAGATGCTTCACTTTGTTGACCATCCCGATAATCTGTGGAGTTACTTCGTGTATTACTGCACGATTAAGTTTCTTGATTCCCAACGCTGTGAGCGTTGCTACCTGTGTCCAGTCGGAACCAATTTTACTTCTTACTTGTGTAATTTTTATCTTAGCCATAACTCCTTATCCATTAAATACTTTATCCAATGTTACACCCCGTTGATCGGCTACTGTGTGAGCATCTCTCAGTTCGAGAAGTGCAGCCATAGTTGCTTTTACAAGATTGTGCGGGTTCGAAGATCCTTTTGATTTTGCAAGGATGTTGTGTATTCCTACACTTTCCAATACAGAACGCATAGCACCTCCGGCCTTTACCCCTGTTCCTGATGTTGCCGGTTTTAAAAATACACGGGCGCCACCAAATTTAGCTTCCTGTTCGTGAGGAATTGTTCCTTTGTGAATCGGAACCTTTACAAGGTTTTTCTTTGCAGCATCAACACCTTTTGAAATTGCAGTGGTAACTTCGCTGGCTTTACCGAGGCCCCAGCCTACGATACCATCTTCGTTGCCTACAACAACAATTGCTGAGAAGCTAAATGTACGACCCCCTTTGGTTACTTTTGTAACGCGGTTAATAGCTACCAACCGATCCTTCAGTTCCAGATCACTGGTTTTTACTTTTCTGATATCTCCTGACATAACTATTAAAATTTAAGGCCACCTTCACGGGCAGCATCAGCTAATTGTTTAACTCTACCGTGATACAAATAACCATTACGATCAAATACAACAGCAGAGATTCCGGCAGCTAAAGCCTTTTCAGCAATTGCTTTTCCAATTATCGCAGCCATTTCGATTTTAGTACCCTCGGTACCTACGAAATCTTTATTAAGCGAGGAAACTGCCAGCAACGTTTTTCCATTTAAATCATCAATCAACTGGGCATAAATTTGCTTGTTGCTTCTGAATACATTCAAACGTGGTCTTTCAGCAGTTCCGGAAACGATTTTCCGGATTCTCTTCTTAATCCTATATCTTCTTTCTTGCTTCGTTAAAGCCATGGTTTATAATTTTTATTATTTAGCACCAGCTGATTTTCCGGCCTTGCGCCTAATAATTTCACCAACAAACTTAACACCTTTTCCTTTGTAAGGCTCAGGTTTTCTGAAGGATCTTATTTTAGCAGCAATATGCCCGATAAGTTGTTTATCACAGCTTTTCAGCGTTACAATCGGGTTACTGCGTTTATCACTTTTTGCCTCTACCGAAACTTCTGAAGGAAGTTGCAAGTAGGTATGGTGTGAATAACCTAAAACCAAATCGAGTACCTGACCATCGTTTTCAGCACGATATCCAACACCTACAAGCTCGAGTTTTATTTCGAAGCCTTTTGATACACCTTCCACCATGTTATTCACAAGTGAACGGTACAAGCCATGAATGGCGCGGTGCTTTTTCTCATCTGAGGGACGATTTACCGTAAGAGTGTTTCCTTCCAATTCAAAAGAAATATCAGGATCAACTTGTTGTGTTAGTTCGCCCAGCGGACCTTTTACTGTAACCAGATTTGAATCGTTTACAGAAAATTTTACTCCAGCCGGTATTTCTATGGGAAGTTTACCTATCCTTGACATTATTATTATTCCTCCTTAGATTAATAAACGTAACATAAAACCTCACCGCCAACGCCTAATTCCCGAGCTTCTTTGTCGGTAATTACGCCTTTGGAGGTCGAAATTACTGCAATTCCCAAACCATTGAGCACTCGTGGAATACTGTCGGTATGACAATATTTCCTCAAACCAGGTTTACTGATTCTTCTGATTGCTTTGATCGCAGGAATATGAGACTCCGGATGATATTTCAAAGCAATTTTAATGTTGCCCTGAAAGTTGATTTCGTCTTCAAACTTATAGTTGAGGATATATCCTTTATCTTTCAAAATTTTGGTAATTTCTTTCTTGATATTGGATGCAGGAATATCAACCACACGATGTTTCGCCTTTTGGGCGTTTCTGATTCGTGTCAGATAATCTGCTATTGGATCTGTAATTTTGCTCATTACTTCTTAATTATAAATTACCAACTTGCTTTTTTAACACCCGGAATTAAACCAGAAGAAGCCATTTCTCTGAAATTGATCCTGCTGATACCGAATTGACGCATATACCCTTTCGGGCGCCCGGTTAATTTGCACCTGTTGTGCATCCGAACACGGGAAGAGTTTTTAGGCAGCTTTTGAAGACCAGCTGAATCACCTTCAGCCTTAAGAATGGCCCTTTTTGCGGCATATTTTTCAACAAGTTTTGCCCTTTTTACTTCCCGGGCTTTCATTGATTCCTTAGCCATATCTTAATTCTTTTTAGCATTTTTAAAAGGTAAACCTAACTCTTTCAGCAAAGCATAGCCTTCTTCATCTGAATCGGCTGACGTTACGAAAGTAATATTCATACCGTTGATCCGGGTAACTTTGTCCATTACAATTTCAGGAAAAATGATCTGCTCCGGAATCCCAAGGGTGTAATTTCCTTGTCCATCCATTTTGCTTTCGATTCCTTTGAAATCGCGAATACGGGGAAGAGACACACTGATTAGACGATCAAGGAATTCATACATGCGATCTTTGCGAAGTGTAACACGTACGCCGATCGGCATTTTCTTCCTTAGTTTGAAATTAGAGATGTCTCTTTTTGATTTGGTTTGGACTGCCTTCTGACCTGCGATAGTTGTAATCTCGTCTGTTGCGACTTCGATTAACTTTTTATCTGCAATAGCAGCTCCAACTCCCTGATTGATGACAATTTTCTCTAACCTTGGCGCCTGCATTGTATTGGTGTAGGAAAAATCCTTCACCAAGGCAGGAACTACTTCGTCCAAGTATTTTTTCTTAAGTGTTGGTACGTAAGCCATTACTTAATCTCCTCTCCTGATTTTTTAGAATAACGAACTAATTTACCTTTATCATTCAGCTTTCTTCCAACACGGGTAGGTTTTCCTGTTTTAGGATCCTTGATCATGAGGTTAGAAATATGAATTGGTGCTTCCTTTTCGATAATACCACCCTGCGGATGTGCTGCATTGGGTTTGGTATGTTTCTTTACCATGTTGACACCTTCTACAATAGCTTTACCTGTAGCTCTGATAACTTCGAGCACTTTGCCTTCCTTGCCTTTGTAATTGCCGGTCGTTACAAATACAGTGTCGCTTTTTTTAATGTGTAATTTTCTCTGCATTGTTCTGATTTTATACATTAAAGTACTTCAGGAGCAAGTGAAATGATCTTCATATTTTTATCACGAAGTTCTCTTGCTACGGGCCCAAATATACGGGTTCCGCGCATTTCAGCATTATTATTCAGTAAAACGACAGCGTTGTCGTCAAAACGGATGTAAGTTCCGTCCTGGCGGCGAACCTCTTTCGTGGTACGAACAATGATGGCTTTCGATACGGCACCTTTTTTCATTTCACTACCTGCTATAGCACTTTTTACTGTAACTACAATGGTATCGCCTAATGAAGCATAGCGCTTTCTTGTTCCGCCTAATACACGAATACAAAGCACTTCTTTTGCTCCACTATTATCGGCAACGGTACATCTTGATTCTTGTTGTATCATGATTACTTAGCTCTTTCTATGATTTCCACTAATCTCCAACATTTTTGTTTACTGATCGGACGTGTTTCCATGATCTTTACAGTATCGCCAATGTTACAGCTGTTCTTTTCATCGTGGGCGTAAAACTTGGAGGTTTTGTTGACGAATTTTCCATAAATGGGATGTTTTTCCTTGCGCTTTTCGGCCACAACGATTGTGCATTCCATTTTGTTACTCACAACAACTCCAACACGCTCCTTCCTTAGATTTCTTGATTCCATTACTAACTCTGTTTTGCGTTAATTTCCCTTTGACGTAGAATGGTTTTTAGTCTTGCAATGTTTCTTCTAACACCCACGATTACCTGTGGGTTATCGAGTGGAGAAATTGCATGGTTCATTTTCATCCGTAATAAGGAATCCTGATCGGTCTGGATTCTTTCCACGACCTCCGCGTTTGATAACTCTTTAATTTCTGATGTTTTCATTATTCTGCGATTTCAGATTCGACATAATCACGTCTTACAATAAACTTAGTAGTAACCGGTAGCTTTTGTGCAGCTAAACGAAGTGCTTCCTTAGCAACCTCATAGGGGACTCCATCTGCTTCAATCAATATTCTACCTGGTGTGATCGGAGCAACAAATGCTTCCGGGGCACCTTTACCTTTACCCATACGTACCTCAGCGGGTTTTTTAGTAATCGGTTTGTCGGGAAAAATCCGGATCCAAATTTGACCCTGACGTTGCATATGACGGGTTACCGCAACCCTGGCAGCCTCAATCTGGCGCCCGGTAAGCCACGTCTCTTCCAACGATTTTATACCGAAAGATCCAAATGCCAACTGGTTACCCCTTTGGGCCAGTCCTTTCATTTTTCCCTTTTGTACTCTTCTGAATTTTGTCTTTTTCGGTTGTAACATCCTTCTTTACTTCTGAAAGGTTTACACTTTATTTTTTTCTTTTCTTAAATCCGTTCCCTTTTGGTGCACCAACTGCCGGACGACCAGGTTTCTGGCCAAGGTTTGGTGAAAGGTCACGCTTTCCATAAATTTCGCCTTTACAGATCCAAACTTTTACGCCGAGCAAGCCGGTTTTGGTAAGGGCTTCTGCAAGCGCATAATCTATATCAGCTCTCAGAGTATGCAAAGGAGTACGACCATCTTTGTACATTTCTGAACGTGCCATTTCGGCGCCGTTCAAACGGCCTGATACTTGAATCTTGATCCCTTGTGCTCCCATTCTCATGGTTGAAGCGATGGCCATTTTGGTTGCGCGACGGTAGGCAATTTTACCTTCAATCTGACGTGCAATGTTAACGGCTACAATCTGGGCATCCAGTTCCGGACGTTTAATTTCAAAAATATTGATCTGAACTTCTTTGTTGGTGATCTTTTTCAACTCTTCTTTCAGCTTATCAACTTCCTGACCACCTTTGCCAATAATAATACCGGGCCTTGAGGTGTGAACAGTGATGGTAATAAGTTTAAGTGTACGTTCAATGATAATCTTGGAGATACTTGCTTTTGCCAGACGGGCATTCAGGTACTCCCTGATTTTGAAGTCTTCCACGAGCTTATCGCCATAGTTGTTTCCACCGAACCAATTGGAATCCCATCCTTTGATGATCCCTAAACGATTAGCGATTGGATTAACTTTTTGTCCCATGTATTATTATTTATTCAGTTTCTTTAACTATGGTTAAACTATCAAGACTAACAGTCACATGATTGGATCTTTTTTTGATCCTGTGTGCACGTCCCTGTGGTGCAGGGCGCAGTCTTTTAAGTATTCTTCCTGAATCAACAGAAATATTTTTCACATACAAATTGCTTTCTTCCAAACGGCTTCCTTCGTTTTTTGCCTGCCAGTTTGCAATGGCCGACATAACTAATTTTTCTAGTCTGCGCGAAGATTCCTTGGAGGAAAACTTAAGTACATCAAGAGCTCTGTTCACTTCCATTCCGCGCACCATGTCGGCTACAAGCCTCATTTTCCGCGGTGAAGTAGGACAATTCTTCAAAACAGCAAAATACAGCTGTTTCTTAGCTTCCTTTAGTTCGTTTGCACTATTTCTTTTTCTAGCACCCATCGTGAATTTCTTTAAATCTTAGCCTTATTTTTTACCTTTGGAATGACCCCTGAAGGTTCTTGTAGGTGCAAATTCACCAAATTTATGACCCACCATGTTTTCAGTCACGTAAACGGGAATGAATTTATTTCCGTTGTGAACTGCGATGGTATGCCCTACAAAGTCAGGAGAAATTACTGATGCTCTGGCCCAAGTCTTGATAACAGACTTTTTGTTGGTTTCATTCAGAACTAAAACTTTACGTTCGAGTTTGAAATCGATAAAAGGCCCTTTTTTTAATGAACGACTCATATTGTTCTCCTTTTAATTATTTCTTGCGTTTTTCTACAATATACCTGTTAGAAGCTTTCTTCAGTGAACGGGTCTTGAAGCCTTTCGCCAACAAGCCTTTGCGTGAACGTGGATGTCCACCTGAAGAACGACCTTCGCCACCACCCATCGGGTGATCAACCGGGTTCATAGCAACACCTCTAACGCGAGGTCTTCTACCCAACCATCTTGAGCGACCAGCTTTACCCGATCTTTCAAGGTTGTGTTCGGTATTACCAACGATACCTACTGTAGCACGACAAGTTACAAGCACCATTCTGGATTCGCCTGAAGGCAATTTCACGATAGCATACTTTCCTTCTCTCGAAGTTAACTGAGCGTACGTTCCGGCACTACGAGCCATCACACCTCCCTGACTGGGATGAAGCTCAATGTTGTGAACCAATGTTCCAAGAGGAATATCTGATAGTGGTAATGTATTCCCTATTTCAGGTGCCACACCTGTACCCGTCTCAACTTTCTGACCAACTTTTAATCCGTTGGGAGCAAGCATATACCTTTTCTCACCGTCGGGATAAACCAACAATGCGATACGAGAGGTACGGTTTGGATCATACTGAATAGAATCTACAACAGCGGCAATGCCATCTTTATCTCTTTTAAAATCGATAAAACGGTATTTGCGTTTGTGGCCACCACCTATATACCTCATTGTCATGCGACCCTGGCTGTTACGACCGCCAGATCTCGTCATAGGCTTCAACAATGACTTCTCAGGTGTAGATGCAGTAATAGTATCAAACGCACCGATAATCTTGTGCCTTTGACCCGGAGTAACTGGATTTAATTTTCTTACTGCCATTTTCTATTATATATTACTGTAAAAATCAATACTCTGACCTTTTGCTATTGTTACAATAGCTTTTTTGCTCATTCCAGTACTTCCAGAGATTACACCGGCTTTGGTAAAACGTGATTTGCGTTTGCCACCGTTAATCAATGTGTTTACTGATTCCACTGAAACATTGTATAAACCTTCAATGGCTTTCCTAATTTGCAATTTATTGGCGCTCCGATTGACGATAAAGCCGTAGCGGTTAAGACCTTCGGCCTGACCTGTCATCTTTTCGGTAACGATCGGTTTAATTAAAATTTCCATTTTCAAGCCTTTTAAATCTTAAACAATTCTTCAATCTTACTTATAGAACTTTCCAGAACGATCACTTTTTTTGCGTTCAGAATTTGATATGTATTTAATTCTGAGGCAGTTGTAACAGAAATGCGCTCTAAATTTCTGGAGGACAAATATATATTTTTATTTTCTTCTGCGAGTACGAAAAGTGACTTATTATCATTAATTTTCAGATTATTACTGATTTGCACCATTTCGCGTGTTTTTGGAGTTTCAAAACTGAAATCCTCAACTACCAGAATAGATTCCTCAAGGGCTTTGTAGGATAAAGCTGATTTACGGGCAAGGGCTTTCACCTTCTTGTTCAATTTGAAATCGTAGCTTCTCGGACGTGGTCCGAATACACGGCCCCCACCGCGGAATACAGGTGATTTAACACTACCTGCCCTTGCGGTACCGGTTCCCTTTTGTTTTTTCAGCTTTCTGGTACTACCGGAAATATCAGCACGTTCTTTCGAACTGTGGGTTCCTTGTCTTTTGTTTGCGAGGATTTGTTTGACATCCAAATAAATGGCATGGTCGTTTGGCTCTATACCGAAAATTTGTTCATCTAAAGTAACAGTCCTTCCGGTTTCCTCTCCTGATTTATTTATAACTTTTACTTCCATTACTGATAAATAATTACGTATGAACCTTTAGCACCAGGAATTGATCCTTTAACTACCAATAAATTTGACTCCGGAATTACTTTCAAAACTTTCAGGTTCTGAATTGTTACGTTGTCATTACCATCACGACCTGCCATGCGCATTCCGGGGAATACACGCGACGGATAAGAAGATGCACCAACAGAACCAGGAGCTCTGAGACGGTTGTGCTGACCATGTGTTGCGTCGCCAACCCCTGCAAAACCGTGACGTTTAACAACGCCCTGGAATCCTTTACCTTTGGTTACACCCTGAACATCTACCCAACCTTCTTCGTTGAATGAATCAACAGTAACGACGTCGCCAAGTTTAAACTCACCTTCGAGTTCTTTGAACTCGATAATTTTGCGTTTTGGTTCGGTTGCAGCCTTTTTGAAATGGCCCAATTCACATTTGTTGGTATGCTTTTCCTTTTTGTCATCATACCCCAACTGAACAGCTACGTAGCCGTCAGTTTCCACCGATTTCACTTGTGTAACCACACAAGGTCCGGCCTGGATTACAGTGCATGGGATGTTTTTCCCCTCAACACTGAATACGGAAGTCATTCCGATTTTTTTACCGATTAATCCTGCCATTTTTTTGTTTTTTACAGGTTATCAAACTTTGATTTCTACTTCAACACCACTTGGTAATTCAAGCTTCATTAAGGCGTCGATTGTTTTTGCTGTTGAACTGTAAATGTCGATCAAACGTTTGTAAGATGACAACTCGAATTGTTCCCTTGATTTTTTATTTACAAAGGTCGAACGCAATACAGTGAAAATACGTTTGTGGGTTGGAAGTGGAATTGGTCCGCTTACTACTGCACCTGTAGTCTTTACTGTTTTTACGATCTTTTCAGCCGACTTGTCAACTAAGTTGTGATCATACGATTTCAGCTTAATTCTGATCTTTTGACTCATAATGAGAAATAATAATACAGTTTATAATTATAATAAGTCTGTTCTACCTTTTAAATCGTCGAGAACTTTAATCGCGAGTAATTTTGGTAACTCAACATATTTCGCGAATTCCATCGATGATGTTGCACGGCCTGAAGACAATGTCCGGAGTGTAGTTACATATCCGAATAATTCAGAGAGTGGAACCAATGCTTTGATTACACGGGCACCTGCTTTTTCTTCCATACCTTCGATATGCCCGCGACGACGGTTCAAGTCGCCGATGATGTCACCCATGTATTCTTCAGGAGTAACAATTTCGCATTTCATGATAGGTTCGAGCAAACGTGGACCTGCTTTTCCGGCAGCATTCTTAAATGCCTGGCGTGCGCAGATTTCAAAAGAAAGCTGATCGGAGTCAACTGCGTGGAAACTTCCATCAAGCAATGTAACTTTCAGGCTGTCGATGTTAAAACCGGCCAGAGGACCATTCAGCAATGCAGATTCAAAACCTTTTTGTACTGAAGGAATGTATTCGCGTGGGATATTACCACCTTTTACAGCATCAATGAACTGAAGTCCGATTTTGCCTTCATCGGCAGGTTCAACACGAACACTGATATCAGCGAATTTACCACGACCTCCGGATTGCTTCTTGAAAACTTCACGAAGCTCAACCATTTTGGTGATACATTCTTTATAGGCAACCTGGGGAGCTCCCTGGTTACATTCAACCTTGAATTCGCGGCGAAGACGGTCAACAATGATTTCAAGGTGAAGTTCACCCATTCCACGGATAACAGTCTGTCCTGAATCAGGATCGGTATTTACTTTAAATGTTGGATCTTCTTCAGCAAGTTTATACAAACCCATATTCAGTTTGTCAAGATCCTTCTGAGTTTTAGGCTCAATGGCAATCCCGATCACCGGTTCAGGAAAGTCCATGCTTTCGAGAACAATTGGGTTGTTAAGATCAGATAATGTATCACCTGTACGGATATCTTTGAATCCAACAGCAGCACAAATATCACCTGCTTCAATTACATCAATCGCATTTTGTTTGTTTGAGTGCATCTGGTAGATACGGGAAATACGTTCTTTTTTACCAGTTCTTGAATTGAACACAGTATCGCCGGCGGTAATTTTTCCTGAATATACACGAATGAAACACAAACGTCCGACATAAGGATCGGTTGCAATTTTGAATGCAAGTGCAGCAAGCGGTTCGTTAACATCAGCATGACGAATAACTTCTTCAGTGTCGTTGTATTCAACTCCTACAATATCACCTTTGTCAAGTGGGCTTGGAAGGAATGAACAAACGGCATCAAGCAAACGCTGAACACCTTTGTTTTTAAATGCTGAACCGCACATCATTGGAATGATTGCACCGCTGATGGTTGCCTTACGGATCACAGTCAACATCTGTTCAACAGTGATTGATTCCGGATCTTCAAAGAATTTCTCTAAAAGTTCATCGTCAAACTCAGCAACTGCTTCAACCAATTTTGCACGGTATTCGTTTGAGATTTCAACCATATCAGCAGGAATTTCTTCCATATAATAGGTAGTTCCCAATGTTGCGTCGTCTTTCCAGCGAATGGCTTTCATTTCAATCAAGTCAACCATTCCCTCAAATTTCTCTTCAGCACCAATTGGTATCGTAATCGGAATTGGGTTTGCGCCCAATTTTTCTCTTACTTCAGAAACTACATTGTAGAAATCCGCACCCGAACGGTCCATTTTATTAACGAAACCGATACGTGGAACACCATATTTTTCAGCCTGACGCCAAACCGTTTCCGATTGGGCCTCAACACCTCCAACAGCACAGAAAAGTGCAACAGCACCGTCGAGAACACGTAACGAACGCTCTACCTCAACAGTAAAGTCAACGTGTCCTGGTGTATCGATGATGTTAATTTTATGCTCAATATCTTCGTATGTCCAGAATGTAGTAGTTGCAGCAGAGGTAATTGTAATACCACGTTCCTGCTCCTGTTCCATCCAGTCCATTGTGGCGGCACCATCATGCACTTCGCCAATTCGGTGAGTGATCCCTGTATAAAACAGGATACGCTCCGAGGTGGTCGTTTTGCCGGCATCAATGTGTGCCATGATGCCAATGTTTCTTGTATATCTTAAATCCTTAGCCATTTTGTACCAATATCTATCCTAAACTATTCTTAAAAACTAAAAGCGGAAATGGGCAAAAGCACGGTTTGCTTCGGCCATACGGTGGGTATCTTCCTTCTTTTTGAATGCACCACCTTCTTCGTTGTATGC
This sequence comes from Chitinophaga pinensis, assembly GCA_945897845.1. Classification (GTDB taxonomy): domain Bacteria; phylum Bacteroidota; class Bacteroidia; order Bacteroidales; family Prolixibacteraceae; genus Aquipluma. The sequence goes on from CAMDGL010000013.1 coordinate 17,044, forward strand.
AGCAACGATTTCAGCAGCAAGTTTATCAGCCATTGAACGGCCTGAACGCTTGCGTGAGTATAAAATAAGGTTTTTTACTGAGATTGAAGTTTTTCTTTCAGGGCGGATTTCCATAGGAACCTGGAAATTTGCTCCGCCAACCCGTCTGCTTTTTACTTCAACGTGTGGGGTAATTTTCTCGAGGGCTTTTTTGAAAACATCCAATGGACTAACTTCAGAGTCCTTCATTTTCGTGCCAACAATGTCCATCGCATCGTAGAAGATTTGATAGGCTATTGATTTCTTTCCGTCGTACATTAAGTCGTTTACGAAACGGGTAACCAGAATGTCGTTGAACTTTGGATCAGGCAGAATGATCCGCTTCTTTGGTTTCGATTTTCTCATTATAAAATGCTTTAGTGTTACTTAAATTCGCTGTCGATTTGTGGGCTTCAATCGGCTCTTAGGCCTCTTTACTCAACTCAAACCACTAAGCTAGAACGTCAATTAATAAAAAATTACTGAAAAATTACTTTTTCACTTTTGGTCTCTTTGTACCGTATTTCGACCGTCTTTGAGTACGGCCTTCAACACCGGCTGTATCCAGAGCACCACGAATTAAATGGTAACGAACTCCCGGAAGGTCTTTTACCCTACCTCCGCGTACCAAAACAATAGAGTGTTCCTGAAGATTGTGTCCTTCTCCTGGAATGTAAGCGTTTACTTCTTTGCCATTGGTTAACCTAACCCTGGCTACCTTACGCATTGCTGAGTTTGGTTTTTTAGGAGTGGTGGTATAAACACGAACACATACTCCTCTTCTCTGTGGGCAAGAATCCAATGCAGGAGATTTACTTTTCTCCGCATTACTTTGTCTTCCTTTACGAACTAATTGCTGAATCGTTGGCATATAGCTACTCTTAATTTTAATAAAACTTACGCAAAAATTTGGTCTGCAAAGGTATTGCAATTCCGCAGAATTCCAACTCTTTACAATCCGTTGTCCGGTTTTTTCCTTTAAAACGGCTTGCAAAAGTACTAATTACCAATAGAAAACCCAATAAAACCTGAAAAATAAATGAACTTTTTTCGATTGTTAAGAAATAATAAACCGGGAGGGTAAAAATCGTATTTATTCTGAAGTGGAAACACGGTGTTTCAGCATTGATCTGACCGGATTGAAAAACCGCTGTATGAGCCGTAAATCCTCGGTAATAATTTCAGCCGAACCTTTCATTTCCTGACTGAACTTTAACGGAATGTTGTAATTGGTCTTCATATCCTGCGGAAGCTGAACTTCCACCACGTAGTTTTCGTTGTTGGGCATCAGCGAAATACTTTTAACTGTGCCTTTCAAAAAACCATATTCCATGTATGGAAAATTATCGAACCTGATATTTACCTTTTGTCCGGCAGCAACCTTTCCTGCACCTTTTAAGGGCAAACTGATACGACCGATTATCTGCGATTGAATTTCAGGAATAACCGCAAAAACGATTTCGTCCTTTTTTACCTGCTGATTTTTATTGTAGAAATTGGCAAAACTCACCTTACCAGCAATCGGACTTCTGATAATGAATGCCTGTTCCCAATATGCCAGTCGGCTTTTCAACACATTCATTGCTTCTATCAGGGAGTTTTGCGCTTTCTTTTTCTGATCGGCGAATTCCATTTCAGCATCCACCACATCCTGTTCAAGCTTAATAATAGCACTTTGCGTTTCAGCAAGTTTTGTTCGGGCGCCATTGGTATTGAATTTTTTCTGAAGAAGCAATCCTTTCGATTTCTCCAAATCAAGATCAGATAGCACACCTTTAATCTGCAACAATGAATCACGCCTGAACTGACTGCTCACAATTCGCAAATCAGCTTCCATGTCTTGCTTTTGTGCCCACAAGCGATCGTAATAAATACGGTTCATTCCAACCTGTTGCTTCAACGATTTAATCTTTTTGGGATGAAGTTTTAGCCTCAGAAATGAAAAATAATCATTGTACATCCTTACGAAACTCGAATAATCGGACTGAATATCACCCAATTGCAAACCAAAATCAGGAGTTATTGCTGACAAGGTGTCAAATGAAAGCATGAAAGGTTCCAATTGCCGAAGAAGTTCTTTTAACTTCATGGCATCTTCAAAATTGGCTGTATTTTCGAGAATGGCAATGATCTGATTTTCGGAAACCAATTGCTGGTCAACTGCCATCAACGAGTCGATGCGGGCGGTGGTTCGGGCAGCCAGGTAGGCAGGCGGATTTTCCGACAGAACCACGATATTTGTATTGATCACATCAGGATACCGGAAAAAATAACTGCCGGCAAGCAATAGTATCAGAATCCCAAATATCAGGGAAATGCCGGAGCGAATCATCCATCGGGGCGATTGCTGAACGATTTCCTGAAATTCGTCGCTTCTCAGTTCTATTTCAATCCGTTTATTCTCTTTATCCATCTTATTTAGTGTTCAGTCTCAGTGTTCTGTCTCAGTGTTCTGCAGGGGTTACTGCCAACTGCGACTGAACACTGCAAACTATCAGTTTCCGAGTTCAAGCTGATTTTTTACCAGATCGTAATATGCACCGCGATTGCTGGTCAGTTGTTCATGATTTCCGGTTTCGATGATCTTCCCTTTTTCAAGAACAATGATCTGATCGGCATTTCTGACGGTACTTAAACGGTGCGCCACCACGATGACGGTTTTTCCGGTGAAAAATTCATTCAGGTTCTCCAAAATCACTTTTTCGTTGTTCGCATCCAACGCATTGGTCGCCTCGTCGAAGAAAATAAATTCAGGATTTTTATAAATAGCACGGGCTATTAATATACGCTGTTTCTGCCCCTGACTGAGTCCAACTCCTTCGGGACCAATTTTCGTGTTGTAGCTCAAAGGCAACCCCTCAATAAATTCTTTGATATTCGCCATCCTCACGGCATAACTTAGTCGTTCCTTGTCAATTTCTTCGTCGCCAATGGCGATGTTGGTAGCAATCGTATCCGAAAATATAAAACCGTCCTGCATCACCGCGCCACACTTGCTTCGCCACCATGGCTGGCGGTAATTCGACAAATCGCTTTCGCCCACTTTTATGGAGCCCGACACCGGTGGATAAAATCCAAGCAGCAGTTTCACCAGTGTCGTTTTTCCGCTTCCGCTGGTGCCGACAATGGCGGTTACTTTTCCGTGCGGAATGGTGAGATTAAGATTATCGAGCACTTTGGGCGAATGCGGCCCTTCGTATTGAAATGTCAAATCAGAAATCTGAATATCGGCCGACGATGGCAATGAATCCAGTTTTCCTTCCTGAACCTGCTCTTCATCTTTGTTATCATGAATTTCGCTCAAGCGTTCCAGACTGATTTTTGCATCCTGCGAAACCTGCATAAATTCGATCATCTGATCGAGCGGACTGTTCATCTGACCTATAATATATTGTACGGCCAGCATCATACCCAAAGTCATTTCGCCATGAACCACCGAAGTGGCCGCAAGAACCGTAATGAAAATATTTTTGGTTTCGTTGATAAAAACCGATCCTGCCTGCTGGTACTGCTGCAACGAAAGGCTTCCGATATTCACCTTAAACAACCTTGCCTGAATACGCTCCCACTCCCATCGTTTCTGCCGTTCGTAATTGTTCAGTTTGATTTCCTGCATTCCGTTGATAAGCTGTATCAATTTACTCTGGTTGTCGGCCAGTTGGGCAAACCTTTTAAAATCGAGTTCGCGCCTTTTTTTCAGGAACAGAAAAATCCAACCTATATATAACGTAGAACCAAACAGAAACACAAAAAAGATCAGCCAACTGTAAAATGCCAGCACAATACTAAATATCACAATATTAAATACTGAAAACACGACATTAAGCGATTGCGAAGTCAAAAACCGTTCGATGCGGCGATGATCTCCAATACGCTGAAGTAAATCGCCGATCATCTTGGTATCGAAGAACCCAATTGGCAACTTCATCAGCTTGATCAGGAAATCAGATATGATACTTATATTAATGCGTGTGCTGATATGAAGCAAAATCCACGACCGGATAAAATCGACTGTCATCCTACTCATGAAAAGCATCATTTGGGCAGCCAGAATCAGATAGATGAAATTGATATCCTGAGTATTGATACCGACATCAACAATACTTTGGGTCAGGAACGGAAAAATAAGTTGCAGCAGGCTTCCAGCCAAAAAACCAAGAACCAGCTGAACGATCAGTTTCCTGTGAGGTTTCAGATATTTCAGCAGAAAATGGAAATCTCTTCTTTTCGATTCTTCGCCTTCGAGGTCAAAAAAAGCAGGCGTTGGATCAAACATCAGGCAAATTCCTTTTTGTTCGCCTTGCCGAACGGTGGCCAGCCAATGTTTTTTAAATTCGAATTCAGAATATTCAACCAGTCCAAAAGCCGGATCGGCAACCGATATTACCCCTTTCCGGTATTTATAAACCACTACAAAATGAGCCTGATCCCAGTGAACGACGCACGGTTTTGGAACTTCCAACAATTGTTCGATGGTGATACGTGCTCCAATGGTGCGAAATCCGATGGCTTCGGCGGCCTCGCTAAGTCCAAGCAGTGAAACGCCTTCGCGGGAAATGTGGGAAAGGTTGCGAAGTTTCTGAAGTGAGTAGGTCTTTCCATAAAATGCGGCAATCATGCGTAAACACGAAGGTCCGCAATCCATTGCATCATATTGTTGAAAGAAAGGGAATTTAGCCATAAAGCATTCAATGATGCTCTAAAAATAGTGGTTTTATTATGACTTTATAATTTCAACTGGAATATATTGTCGCAAAAAAGTATTAAACAACATATCGGCGAACTATAAATCTATTGTTGAGATATTTACAACCATAAGTTAATAATACTTAAAAAACACAATTAACTGATTTTCTTAGCCTTTAATAATCACTTACAACATCTGACTTCATAGCATTTTCAGGTTAACCAACTGTACCTTGGTTGTTAATTAATTATTACTAATTTTGGTCGGCTCTGTTGATAAAACTATGTTGAAGTCGATATTGAAAGATTAAAAAACCAATATAACTATCTTAATATGAAAGTCTATAAAACAGAAGAAGTTCGCAACATTACACTGATTGGTAATGCTGGCAGTGGGAAAACCACCCTCGCAGAAGCTATGCTATTCGAGGGTGGAGTAATTAACCGCAGAGGGGATGTCGCAAGTAAAAATACTGTGTCCGACTACCATCTGATTGAGCAGGAATACGGTAACTCCGTTTTTTCATCGCTCATGTATGTCGAAGTCAATGGCAAAAAAATAAACATCCTCGACACTCCCGGGATGGATGATTTTTGCGGTGGCGTAGTTTCCTCTCTTCAGGTTGCACCCCTTGCCCTGATGGTCATTGATGCTTCAACCGGAATTGGCGCCGGAACGGAATCGGCCTTTCGCCATGCCGAAGCAGCCAATAACAAACTGGTTTTTGTACTGAATCATTTGGACAACGAAAATGCCAACTACGATCAGGACATTGACAATCTAAAAAACAAATTCGGCAACAAAGTAACCATCGTTCAATATCCGGTTGAAACTGGCATAGGATTCAACTCGATTGTCGATGTGTTAAAAATGAAATTGTACAAATACGGACCCGATGGAGGGAAACCGGAAATACTCGAAATTCCTGATTCGGAAAAAGAACGCGCCGATAAATTGCACAACGACCTGGCTGAAATGGCTGCTGAAAATGAAGAATCACTGATGGAATTGTATTTCGAACAGGGTTCGCTGTCGGAAGAAGACATGCGCAGAGGGATTAGGATCGGGATGACCAAACGCGATTTATTCCCTGTTTTCTGCGTTTCGGCCAAGCGCAATATGGGCGTTGGACGCTTGCTTGAATTTGTTTGCAACATCGCTCCATCACCAAGTCAGGTTCCAATGCGTGAAGTCATTCAGGGAAAAGCACCCGTATTGAACGAAAACAGCCCGACTTCACTGTTCGTTTTTAAAACTGCACTCGAACCTCACGTTGGCGAGGTCACCTATTTCAAAGTAATGTCGGGAAAAGTAACCGAAGGAAAAGATTTATACAACACGTTCAACAACGGAAAAGAAAGACTTTCGCAATTGTTTGTAACTGCAGGAAAAAGCCGCACCAGTGTTACTGAATTGGTAGCCGGTGATATTGGCTGTACGGTGAAACTAAAAGATACCAAATTCAACCAAACGCTTTGCGAAAAAGAAATGGACCTGAAATTTGCTCCGATTTTATTTCCTGATCCTAAATACAGGATAGCAATAAAAGCATTGTCGGAAACGGATGATGAAAAAGTAGGGGAAATTCTGCACAAAGTAAAAGAAGAGGATCCTACTTATCTTGTAAGATATTCAAAAGAATTAAAACAACTGATTGTTGAAGGACAGGGTGAATACCACCTAAACACCTTAAAATGGTACTTCGACCACACTCATAAAATAAACATTGAATTTAAGTCGCCGAAAATTCCATACCGCGAAACCATTACCAAGTTTGCACAGGCCGATTACCGCCACAAAAAACAATCGGGAGGTTCCGGTCAGTTTGGCGAAGTTCATATGATTATTGAACCTTTTGAAGAAGGAAGCGCACCAAAAAACATGTTTGTTTATGGCGGAAAGGAAATGAAAATTTCGGTTCGCGATACACAGGAAACTCCACTTCCATGGGGTGGGAAACTGGTTTTTCACAACTGTATTGTCGGAGGTTCCATCGACACACGTTTCTTACCTGCCATCCTGAAAGGAATCATGGAGAAAATGGAGGAAGGACCGCTTACCGGTTCGTATGCCCGCGACATTCGTGTTTACATTTACGACGGAAAAATGCATCCGGTTGATTCAAACGAAATCTCTTTCCGTTTGGCCGGACGAAATGCATTCAGTACCGCGTTTAAAAATGCAGGACCGAAAATCCTTGAGCCTATTTACGATCTGGATGTTTGGGTGCAAGGTGAGCGAATGGGCGATGTAATGAGCGACCTGCAGGGCCGCCGTGCATTGATCATGGGAATGGGTAGCGAAAGAGGTTATGAAAAAATTACCGCCCGCGTTCCGCTGAAAGAAATGAACAAATACTCTACTTCATTGAGCTCGCTGACTGGCGGACGGGGTGTTTTCAACATGAAATTCGCCGCTTACGAAAAAGTGCCGCAGGAAGTTCAGGAAGAACTTTTGGCAGCTTATGCCGCTGAAGAAAAAGACGAATAAAAACTTGTTGTATAGTGAGCGGGTGACTTTGAGTCACCCGCTCACTGGAGTTTGGCTAATTTCTCATATAAAAAGCTGCGGAAACATTACCGGTTAATGTATTTCTGAGGCTTCGTTGTTTTGTTTGATTGCTAACGAAGTCGGAGAAATTTATTTCAGTTGCTTTTGCCCATAATTGAGCCCGCAGGTTGT
>CAMDGL010000014.1 GCA_945897845.1 Chitinophaga pinensis
AAATCAGATAGTGGATTGTGGATTGGAACATACGGAAAGGGTCTTTATCACTACAACTCACATTCAGGATTTATGAAACAGTATGTTTGGCTGGCAAATGATACAAACTCCATAAGCAACAACCAGATTCGTTCGATTTTAATTGACAGGAATAAAAGCGTTTGGATTGGAACGAAGAGCGGATTGAATCAATACAACGCAAAAACCGGACATTTTCAACGATTCATGAACCGGCCAAATGTGGATAACGCCATTAGCAGTAATGAGGTTTTAGCTCTGCATCAGGGATACCAAGGGAAAATCTGGATTGGAACCAGCGGCGGAGGACTTAATGTATTTGATCCGGAAACACAGAAATTTGAGTCATTTCAGATGAAAGACGGATTGGCAGGAAATGATGTTTACGGCCTGCAGGAAGACAAAAATGGCATACTTTGGATCAGCACGGAAAATGGCATCTCCAGCCTTGATCCGTCCAAAAATAATTTCAGGAATTTTTACCGTGAAGATGAATTGAAAGGCAACCAGTTTAATCCGGGAGCTGTGTTTCAGACAAGTGCCGGTGAGATACTGTTTGGCAATACCAAAGGATTTACCCTTTTTACCCCGGAGGAATTGAAAACCAATCCCTTTCCTCCCAAAGTAATTCTGACATCTTTGTCGATCAACAATGTAACGGTCACCAATCATTCAAAGGGATCGCCGTTAAAGCAAACAATTCAAACTGAAGAATTACTGAAACTTACCTTTCATCAGAATTCACTCACTTTTAATTTTGCGGCCAACAACTTTTTGCTTCCCAATAAAAACCAGTTTAAGTACCGTTTGGTGAACTACGATAATAAATGGGTAGATGCCGGAACCCAAAACTATGCCACCTTCACAAAAATTCCTCCCGGAGATTATGTGTTTGAAGTAATTGCCTGTAACAATGATAATTTATGGAATAACACACCAACACAATTAAAAATCAGGATTTCACCCCCATTTTGGTTGTCGGCATATGCCTACTTCGGTTATTTTGTTATTGTAATAATGAGCTTTTATTTCGTTCGGAGAGAGATTCTCGAACGTCAAAAGTTCAAAAAGGAATTGATGCTGGAGCGGATGCTTCATGAGTCGGAAGCACAGGTTCAGGAAATGAAATTGCGATTCTTTACCAATATTTCACACGAGTTCAGAACTCCGCTCACCCTGATTGCATCTCCGGCCAACCTGTTACTCGAAAAATTTAAGTTGGAACCATTGGTCCGGGAACACCTGCTCACCATGCAGCGCAATTCGAACAGACTTTTGCGGCTGGTCAACCAACTCATCGATGTGCGTAAAATCGGATTGGGTAAAGCAGTTTTCTTACCCCAGAAAACCGATCTGATTGCATTGTGCCGCGAAGTAATCAGCTGTTTTGAAATAGAGGCAAAAGACAAGCACATCCATTTGTCGTTCAGTCCTGAAGTTGAGAAGCTGAATTTAAACCTTGATCCTGAAAAGGCGGATAAAATATTTTTTAATATTCTTTCCAATGCCATGAAATTTACCCCTGAAAACGGTACAATCGGTATCTCCGTTTATACAACTCATTCAGCTGAAAATACTTCGGAAAACAGTATCGAAGGTGAAGTGATTGAAGGAAATATGGTTTGCGTAGAGTTTTCGGACAGTGGACAGGGAATCGATCCCGACGAAATTAAGCTAATCTTTGAACGTTTCGGGCAAGGTAAAAATCATCAGTCATCAGGAACCGGTATCGGCCTGCACATGGCTTATGAATATACCCGGATGCACAAAGGAAATATACGGGTCAAATCAGAAGTTGGCCGGGGATCAACATTTACCATCAGCTTTCCGTTGGCTGAAGGCATTGATCACTTGAATGAATTGCAGGGAGTTGCAGATTTCAATCTGCCACAGAAGCCTGAAGATATAGTAGCAGGGCTTCCGGTTACTCATTCAGAAAAAGAAAAATCAATTGCAGTTTTAATTATTGAAGATAATTATGAACTCAGGAACTACTTAAAAAACCTTTTGAGTCAGGATTACCGGGTAGTTACTGCACCCAATGGGAAACAAGGTCTGGAAACGGCACTGACCATCTTGCCCGATTTGGTGATAACCGATGTGATGATGCCTCAAATGGATGGCTTTGAAGTTTGCCAACGGCTTAAAAGTGATATTCTGACAAGCCATATACCTGTTATTTTGCTGACGGCCTTAAGTGAATCGGAAAAGCAAATCGGTGGATTGAAAACCGGAGCAGACGCCTATATCACCAAACCATTTAATGAGAATGTCCTTCTGGCGCAGATTGACAACTTAATCCGTTCGAGGGCAAAACTCAGGGAAGTTTTTTCGGTGTCGGATATCGAATGGGCCAATGGTATGGAAGTTTTGTTCTCCGACAAGATGCTGATTGAAAAGGCTACGACTATTGTCGAGCAACATTTAAATGACAAGAATTTTGTGGTAGATAGTCTTGCCGCTAAACTGGGAGTAAGTACCAGTTCACTTTACCGAAAGCTGAAAGTGCTTACCAATCAGTCGCCAACCGAGTTTGTGCGCTATATCCGCCTGAAAAAAGCCATCAGGTTGATGAATGACGGCAATACCAATGTTGATGAGATCGGTTATGCCATTGGATTTAATTCACATTCGTACTTTACCAGCAGTTTCAAAAAACAATTCGGAAAGACGCCAACCGATTATCTCTTTGATTTGAAGACAAAAAAAGGAGCTTAAAATGAACCTTTTCGTTTTATATTTCAATTGACTTTGTAAATCACTGGTTAATCCAGCCAAACAAGTTCCATATCTCTATCATAAAGCACATAATTTTATTAATCTTAAATTAACTATCTTTAATAGCATATAATTTGCTATATTTAAGCTTAATTATATCTAAAAGCATGCAATGAAGAGGTTGGCAGAATTTGTAAAAGAACGAAGAAAAGAGGTAAATCTGACTCAGGAGGAATTTGCCGAACGAGCCGGGGTTGCACTTACGGTAATCCGTAAAATTGAACAGGGCAAAACAAATTTGAATCTAGATAAGGTCATCCTGGTTTTGAGTATGTTTGGCCATGAGTTGATCCCTATAGACAGTAAAGAAATAGAAAAATGAGAAAAGGCAAGGTATTGGGTTACAGCCCAAATTATCAATGTCGGTTGTGAAAGAAACCCGTGAAAATTCAGACACACGATTAACTGTGGTGGGCGCACTTGGTGGTCAATATATTCTGAAACCGCCTTCCAGAAAATATCCGGGAATGCCTGAAAATGAACATGTGACCATGCGGATGGCCGAAGCTTTTGGAATCAGGGTTGTGCCGTCGAGTTTAATCCGACTGGCATCAGGTGAATTATCATACATCACCAAAAGAATTGATCGTGACGCAAGTGGTGGAAAAATCCACATGATTGATATGTTTCAGATTACTGAAGCTTTTGACAAGTACATAAGCTCGATGGAGAAAGTGGGAAAAGCTCTTCACTCGTATTCAAACAATACCCTGCTTGATAAACTCTTCTTTTTCGAGCTTTCGGTGTTTAGTTTTTTAACCGGGAATAACGATATGCACCTGAAAAATTTCTCAATGATTGAAAGCTCTTTGGGCTGGCTTTTAGCCCCGGCTTATGATTTATTAAATGTGACTATTGGTAATCCCGACGATACCGAAGAACTTGCCCTGACGCTCGATGGCAAGAAGAAGAAATTAAAGAAAGAGCACTTTGAAAAATTGGCTACAGGGCTCGGATTAACCGACAAACAGACACAAAGGGTATTTAAGCGGATGATAAGCAACAAGCATAAAGCCATGGAATGGATTGACCAATCGTTTCTTTCTTCCGAACAAAAAACGGCATACAAAAAGGTGGTTCATGACAGATATACTCAATTAAGTCTGGTTGAGTAATCAGCAAAACAACTTTGACGAGAAAGATTTTCAATTTGCATTTGTACCAATTGCTGAAGAATTATTGGAACAATTGGGTGATTTAGGTCTAATGAAGAATATATCGGTTCAAATGACTATATCATTGCAGCTGATGTATTAACTAACCGTAAATACCTTGAAGATTTCGCCAGCAAAAGTTTTACTTTTTTCTTTAAGAGATTAAAAAGAAGTTATTCGAGGCAACTAAAGCATTTCCGGAAAACATATATAACCCAGGAAGATTCATTTATTAATAGAAGAATTTCAATGCAGTGCAGCAATTACTAAACCACATCCAAGCATTACATCGACAGAAAAGAAATTGCAAAAGATATGGTGAAGCAGGGATTTAGGGTATATCCAAAATAGTATTTTTATAAATGACAAAAGTAGTTATATTTGCATGTGTGTCATTTATAAATACAAAATGAAAAAATACATTACCCGTGAAATCTATAAAAAAAGTATTGACCGTTATATTGGCAAGGAAATAATCAAGGTACTAATTGGACAACGTAGAGTTGGTAAAAGCTACCTATTGTTTCAGGCAATGGACAGTATCAAAGAGCAATTTCCAGATCCTAACATTATTTACATCAATCTGGAAACGAACGAATTTGAAAAACTCACAACATCAGATTCTCTTTACAATTACATCAAATCAGTATCAAAAGCCGGAGAACTGAATTTTCTGATGATTGACGAAATTCAAATGGTTTCCGAATTTGAAAAAACACTGAGGAGTCTTCTCGCTGAAGGAGGATATGATATTTATTGCACCGGGAGCAATGCTCATATTCTTTCCGGAGAGCTCGGAACATACTTAGGTGGCAGATACATCGAAATTCCTGTCTATGCTTTGAGTTATCCTGAATTCTTAATTTTTCATAAGCTTGAAAATACTTCCGATAGTCTCGACAAGTATCTGAAGTATGGTGGACTTCCTTACTTAATTCATTTGGATCTTACGGATGAAACCGTTTTTGATTACCTTAAAAATATTAGCCAGTCAATCCTTTTTCGGGATGTTGTTTCCAGGTTTGAAGTTCGCAATGTCGATTTTCTGGTCAGGCTTATTAAATATTTGGCTAATGAAACCGGCAACCTCATTTCTGCAAGAGGGATAGGTAATTTTCTGAAATCACAAAATGTCTCCATTTCAATTACGGCTATCCTTAACTACATGAATTATCTTACAACCGCCATGTTGATCTCGAATGTTCAGCGGTCTGACATTCAGGGAAAAAAGGTTTTTGAGGTTGGTGAAAAGTACTACTTCAACGATATTGGGCTAAGGAATTCAATTGCGGGTTTTTCTCCCTTTGATTTGGGTCAAATTATTGAAAATGCGGTTTATCTTCATCTTAAATCTATTGGATATTCGGTTCTGATTGGAAAGCAAAATGAAAAAGAAATCGATTTCATTGGAGAACGCCAGTCTGAAAAAATATACATTCAAGTTGCCTTAAGAATTACAGAGAAACAAACCATGGAACGAGAATTTGGAAATCTGATGGCAATAAAAGATAATTACCCCAAATATGTGATCACTTTGGATGACTATTCAGGGACAAGTTATGAAGGTATTATTCATATCCCACTGAGGAAATTCTTAACCGATTTCTTATAGACTGGATAAGCCGGACTAAAAAACACCTTCCGCGGGTGTTTATTGAACCATACACGAAGGATTTAAGTTATTAAACTTGTGTTAATTATGGAACCATTATTGCAAAAGGCGCAGAGTGGTCAATTTGTCCGGCATGTCCACAGATATGAAAACCAATGCTGAAAACAAATTGAACTTTTGAATGAAATCCCTTCGGTAAAAGAGAATACTTATTTGCATTATCAAAATGCAATGAAAGGTTTTTACATCTAAATTTTTTGAAAATCAGATTTTATTTCAGGATGCTTTTGAGCTGGCAGGAAAAGGGGGAATTGATGAAGCAAAAAAGTTGCTTTCAACAGCAAATCCCTTGAGACTATTCAAAAATATACCGATGCCACCAGTTTGATTGGATTTACATCGGGAGAAAAGGCCATGGTTTTTTCGATGAATACAAGATGGAAAGCCAATTTTTATAAATCTTAGACAGAGATTGGGGATGGAATCCGTTCGAATTAAATTTGCACCTACTCAACATGATTCGCTGGCACAGGCACCCGGTCATTTTACTTATTTTATTGATGAAGATAAAGTTTGATGGCATTGCCTTTGGGAGAATGAATTGAAAGAAGAAATTTTTTGGAGTAAAGGTATTGATTGCTATTTGGAAGTTTCTGATGGATTTGTTCTTGATTTGACAAGTATGCATGGGCAAAGTATTCCATCCGGTTTCACAGTGAAGGTGAGCTACTTACTTTCCGGAGAAATTGGAGCTTTGGAAGTTGCTGATGGAGGGGAGATAAAAGCTGCAGGAAATTTGATTGAAATGCAGTTCAAGAATGGGAAATTAAGAATTACCTTTAACCAATCGGAAAGGAACCTATTATTAAAAGGAATTACAATTAATCAGAAGTAAAATGAACCAAATCCGGTAATTGATTTACTCACCGTAAAAGGAGAAATACCCCAACTACCCCTTGTTTGTAACAAGAGGTGGGCTGTTTAGCATTTGTAATGCAATTTGTATTTGAAAATTGAATGATATTCTGACTAACGTATGAAAAAAATTTCTCTCATATTTCTTTTTTTCATTCTTCTTAATGGATTGAAATCACAGGATTTTGTTTTTGAGAAGATTACCACTCGCGACGGCTTATCGCAAAACGACGTGAATTGTGTTTTTCAGGATCGAAACGGATTTTTATGGATTGGAACCTTCGACGGACTAAACCGCTATGATGGGTATAGTTTTAAAACTTATCGGGTAAAACCTTCTTCATCAAGTACAAATGGATTAACCAGTAATCTTATATTCAGAATAAAAGAAGATTCTTCAGGGAATTTATGGATCGCAACGTCAAACGAAGGGGTGTGTCGTTTTGATGTTAAAAAAGAGCAGTTTATTCAAGTTAATAATACAGCAAGCGATCCAAACCGTCTGGCCGATAACAGAGTCCTGGATGTTGAATGTATGGATAACGGTACTGTTTGGGTTGGAGGTATGGGTGGCATTAATATTTTATCAGAAGTAAATGGTAAAATACAAGCAAAAGAAATATTTGAGTCAGAAACTTCAAAAATCAAAGAATCCACCCATCGAATTGTTTCTGATAAATTTCAGCGGGTTTGGATTGGAACACAAAGCCGTTTACTTGTTTGTGAAAGTAATGGGAAGAATATCCAACAGGTTCATATTCCCGGAGCAGGTATATTTTATATCAGGTCTTTATGCGCTGTAAACGAAGGCGTTTTTGTCGGAACCAGTTCGGGAATATTTTTTATCCGCTTCGATACCATTGATCAATTGAAATATCAGATTTTTAAAGTATCAGATATCGTTGCACGTGATATAATTTTAGATCGAACCAATAATTTATTTGTTGCCGCAAATAATGGCTTGTTTAATTTTAGTTATACACCTAAAGAGTATTCAATTATTAAACTCAAAAATCATTTTCGAATCGGGGCAACTGAAAATAATTTGAGTAGTCAGATTGTTACCTCATTGTACGAAGATGCTTCAGGAATTATCTGGATTGGTACCAATGGGGGTGGGCTGAATAAATACAATCCGAAACGGAAAAAGTTTGCATTATATAAAAATACGCTGGAATCAGGAAGCTTATCGCACAATAAGATCAGGGCAATTTTCGAAGATAGTGAAAGTAATATTTGGATTGGAACTGAAGGTGGTGGAATTAATTATCTCGATCACACCAAAAATCGTAATTTTAGAACTGGTTTTGTTAGATATACCTCAGGCAGCGAAGCACTTGAGAACAATGTTTATTCGATAATTGAAACCGGCCTTGGCATTGATAGAAAAGTATGGGCCGGGATTGGTTATCCAAAGAGGTTAGCTCAATTTGATATTGGTAAATCAACCGTTCCCAGGTTATCAGGTAATCCTCTTCCTGAAATAATCAATTCAGTATTCACGATGCTGAAAGATAAAGACGAAAACCTTTGGTTAGGCACCTATGGTGCAGTTGGGTTGTTTAAATATATAAAAACGGGAGACAGTTATCGTTTAGTAAATTATAAATCAAATGGTAACCCTGGTGATTTGTCTTCGAATATTATCAGAAGTTTGCTTCAGGACAAGCAAGGAAACATCTGGGTGGGTACCGATGCCGGTTTGAATGTATTACCAAAAGAAGAATTGTCTAAAGATAATCCCAGGTTTAAAGTATTTAGAAATCAAAAAGATAATCCCAATTCGTTGAGCAATGACTACATCCTGCCACTATTTGAATCGAAAGATGGTGATATATGGGTAGGAACAATGGGCGGCGGATTAAATCTGGTTCGTAATCGTGAAAATCTTGATTCAGTTTCGTTTACCTGTTTTAATAGTGAAAATGGATTGTCTAGTGACGTGATAAAGGGAATTTTGGAGGATGATTATGGTTTTCTTTGGATTTCATCGAATAAAGGACTTACCAGATTCGAACCAAAAGAAAAGACTTTTGTAGATTTTGATATTGCCGACGGTCTTCAGGATTTTGAATTTGGCGAACTGGCTTGTTGTAAACTAAAAGATGGTATGATGATTTTTGGTGGTGTAAATGGTTTTAATACATTTTACCCACAGCAAATTATAACAGACATGACGCTGCCAAAGGTTGTTTTCACTGATCTTCAGATATTGAATCAATCGGTGGAAGTAGGTGAAAAACTAGGACGCAGAGTTGTTCTCGATCAGGTTATCAATCATACAGAAAGAATAAAACTTAAGTATGCCGAAAATAGTTTTGCTATTTATTTTTCGGCTCTTCATTTTTCGGCTCCACATAAAAACATTTACAAATACATGCTTGAGGGCTTCGATCAGGAATGGATAACCAAGAAATCGAATGAACGATTTGCCAAATACACCAATTTAAAGCCAGGAAAATACAGTTTTAAACTATTAGCTTCCAATAACGATGGAGTTTGGTCTAATTCTGTCCGACAAATAGAAATCATTGTAGTTCCACCTTGGTGGAGAAGTAATTTAGCGATGATCGTTTATATAATTGCCTTTGTCTGGTTGATGTGGTTCTTCCAGAAATATTCGTTTATCAGAATTAAACAGAAAAACGAATTGTTCATGGAGCGTTTCGAGAAGGAAAAGATGGAAGAACTTTCTCAAATGAAATTTCGGTTCTTTACCAACATTTCTCACGAGTTTCGGACTCCTTTAACATTGATTATTGGTTCGATCGATAAGCTAATCAGGAAAGGGAATGAAATACCAACTGAAATTCAGAATAAACATGTTGTAATTCAACGTAATGCCTCCATGTTGTTACGGCTTATTAACCAACTGGTCGATTTTCGGAAATTCGAACAGGGAAAAATGAAATTGTTGGTTACAAAAGAGAATATTGTGCAATTTCTTGAAAATATTAGCTCGGCTTTTACTGATTTTGCAGCCAATAAAAACATACGATTCACATTCACTTATCCCAAAAACGAAATTTTTGTTTGGTTCGATACTGATAGACTAGAGAAAATCGTCTATAATCTACTATCAAATGCCATTAAATTTACTGATTCTGGCGGCACAATTGAACTTAGCTTGGAAGATCATGATGAAATTATCAAGATCTGTGTAAAGGATTCAGGAGTTGGAATGTCGAAAGAGGCGCAGGAGCACATATTCGAACGTTTTTATCAGGCTACAAAAATCAAACAGAAAAATATTGAAGGTACTGGCATTGGCTTGTCTTACTCGAAAGGACTGGCCGAAATGCATCATGGAGATATTCTTTTTTCAAGCGAAGAAGGTGTTGGAAGTACGTTTGTTGTCATTCTGAAGAAGGGAAATTCTCATTTCAAAGCTGAAGAATTAGTTGATAATCAAAATAACGATGTGTCTGTTAAACAGTCAAATCAGGTTAAATATAACGAGTTTGAAACTGACAAAAGCTCAGAGCCGGAAGATGATGTTTCTGTAGTTAAGTCGAAACGGACTTTGTTGGTGGTTGAAGATAATGAAGAACTTCGGCAATTTTTATATGAGAGTTTCCGCAACGAATACAATGTCTTTTTAGCTGAAGATGGTGCTCAAGGTTTGATTCAGGCAGCAGGAATAAATCCTGATTTAATTGTTAGTGATATAAAAATGCCGAATAAAGATGGGTTTGAACTCTGTGAAGAAATTAAAACCAACGAGCATTTGAGCCATATTCCGGTAATTCTGCTAACCGCAAAAATATCGCCTGAAGATACTATTCGTGGGTATGAAACAGGAGCTGATTCGTATATCCCAAAACCATTCGATTTTGAAATACTCGCTGCTCAGGTAAAAAATTTGATACTCTCGCGAGAAAAAATGAGAATTAAATTTCGAAAATCTATTGAGGTGATACCTTCCGAAGTTACAACGACATCGATGGATGAGAAATTTTTAAGCAAGATACTGAAACTAATTGAGGAACACATTTCAGAATTCGACTTTACAGTTGAAAAGCTTTCCGATTTATATGGAATGTCGCAGAGCAACTTGAATAAAAAATTGAAATCACTTACAGGCCAAACAACAAACGTATTTATCCGAAATATCCGATTAAAACGTGCAGCCCAGTTATTAAAAACCGGAAGGTATTCAGTAGCTGACGTGACTTATGAAGTTGGATTTGCCGATCTAAAATATTTCAGGTCTTGTTTCAAGAATGAATTTGGTTGGTTACCTTCCGATTACAGCAAAAATCACCGCGGGGAATCTTAGTTTTCAGGTGATTTTAATGTTCATAATTTCAGATAATATTTCTATTATCCTGAATAATCATTTGCATCAATTTTATACAAATTTGATAGTGATTATTGTCGACTTTTTGATTCCATTGATAGAATTAAATATATCTATTCCTTTTCTGGTCATGTTCTTAATTGGTTGTTTATTGTAAGAAGCAACTTGTTTTCTAAGTGTATCTACCCTGAATAAAAAGTTGAAATAACTTTCTCCGTTTGGTTGATTTGCGCAAAAAATCCTTGTATTTATTGGATATTAACCCCTGTTAGCGATTCTGTCCCCCAAAAGTGATTCTGTTTTCCCCCCAGCCGATTGGTCTTGCACTAATACATTTGAATGTTGGAAAATGTAATGACTTAAACTTTATGAAAACGAAAATTGAATCTCATTTTTATTGCTCGTACATACCTCAATTTCTATTTATCACAACTGTTTGTTTCATTTCTCTTGCTGGCTGCCAATCGGCAACATCGAAAAAAGAAAAGGAAAAATTCCAGCCAAACTGGGAATCAATTAAGGAATATAAAATTCCTGAATGGTTTTCTGATGCTAAGTTTGGGATTTTCATCCATTGGGGTGTTTATTCCGTTCCTGCTTACGATTCAGAATGGTATCCACGTCATATGTATCAGGATTCTATGTTGTGGCATCAAACTGATCCTGAAAAATCGAAAAAAGGAACCCATCCTGTTTTTACCCATCATGTTGAAAAATACGGACATCCTTCAAAATTCGGATATAAGGATTTTATCCCAATGTTTAAAGCCGAAAAATTTAATGCAACCGAATGGGTTGACTTGTTTAAAAAATCAGGAGCAAAATATATTGTACCTGTAGCCGAACATCATGATGGTTTTGCAATGTATCGTTCTACAATTACACGATGGAACTCTGTTGATATGGGACCAAAGCGTGATATTGTTGCTGAACTATCGAAAGCTACTAAAGATGCAGGTTTAAAGTTTGGAGTTTCATCACATTTTGCATTCAATTGGGATTATTTTAATCACGAAAAACGCTTTGATACCAGCGACCCATCCTTATCAGACCTATACGGCCCTGAACATGGAAGATACGCATTGGTGAATAAAGATTTTCTGGATTTATGGTGGAGACGTACCTCCGAAATTATTGATAATTACCAGCCTGATATTTTATATTTCGATTTCTGCATCGACCGGGAAGAATATGCACCTTATCATCCTAAACTTGCTGCTTACTATTATAATAAAGGTATCGATTGGGATAAGGAAGTAGTACTTCAGACTAAAAATATGGGTTTCGAATCGTTTCCTGAAGGTACAAACGTATTGGATATTGAAAGGGGCAAGTTAACCGACATTCGCCAGGATACCTGGCAAACCGATACTTCAATAGGAACAAACTCTTGGTGTTACACAACTACCTGGAAAAGCAAATCAGTTAATTCGTTAATCGACGATTTAGTAGACATTGTAAGTAAGAACGGAACACTATTACTAAATGTTGGCCCAAAAGCAGATGGTACTATTCCTCAGGATCAGGCTGATGTATTAATGGGAATTGGGAATTGGCTGGAGATAAATGGTGAGGCTATTTATGAAACAAGACCTTGGGCGAAATTTGGCGAGGGACCAACTATCGTTGAAAATGGTCATCATTCAGAAGGAAACAATAAAGATTTTACTTCAGAAGACATTCGTTTTACCACCAAAGGTGACGTATTGTACGCGATAGTTCTTGATGTACCTGTAAATGGGAAAGTCTTGATTAAATCGTTGGCCGGTAATGAAAAATACAATGGAAAGAATATTGAATCGATTAAAGTATTAGGCGAGAAAGTAAAGACTAAATGGAATATGACTGAAGAAGGCTTAGAAATTTTACTTGAAGGAGAACTAATCGGCAAACACTCTTCGGTATTGAAAATTGAAATTTAATTGCCTGAAAATAAGCTATGTAATTTTATTTTATTAACTCAAATTAATTATGAATTAAAAATTGGATCTATGAAAAAAAAGAGTTGTCAACTTAGTATTTGTGAAACTTAAAGAGTTTGTAAATCAATGTACCGACATTCTAAAGCAAGTAAATTTTTAATTTTTTACTTGTTTCCTGTCGAACATCGATTTTCATCGGGAAATTTTAATGTAATGACTTATGAAAAAAGTATTATGATGAAAAAAACTTGGAATGTAAAACTTAGAAGTATTTATTCCTTCTTGTTTATGTTTCTGTTTACAGTATCAGCTTTAACTGTTGATGCACAAACCAGAACAGTAACAGGTAATGTAAAGGATGAAGATGGTATGGGAGTACCAGGCGCTAACATTTTTGTGAAAAATTCAACCGCGGTTGGTACAATAACCGATCAGAACGGTAACTATTCACTTAAAGTAAGCGGCGAAAATGTTGTTTTAGTTTATAGTTTTATTGGTTATGCTGCCCAGGAAATTAGACTTGGAAAACAATCAGTAATTAATGTGTCTCTTAAAAGCGACAGTAAACTTTTAGGGGATGTGGTAGTAGTAGGATACGGAAGTCAGAAAAAAGAAACTGTCGTAGGTTCTATTACCAGTACTACCGGGAAGGAACTTTTAAAGGCAGGTAGTGTAACCACTATTTCAGAGGCACTGACAGGTCTTTTACCCGGGGTGACTACAATGCAGGCTGCAGGTCAACCTGGATCAACCGCTGCAAGTATATTAATTCGTGGGCGTTCTTCATGGACCGATAGTTCTCCACTTTATGTAGTAGATGGTGTTGAACGTGACTTCAATGATCTCGATCCAAACGAAATTGAATCGATTTCGGTTTTGAAAGATGCTTCGGCAACTGCTGTTTATGGGGTTAAAGCTGCGAACGGAGTAATCCTGGTAACTACTAAAAGTGGCCTAAAGGGAAAACCAGTAATTCAGTTTTCAGCCAATGCAGGTATAAAGGTTCCAACTATCGACTCTGATTATGCTACTGATTATGCTACTAATTTGGAGTATTACAATTTAGCTTTGATGAACGATGGTAACTATAACAGAATGGTTCCACAGTTCTATATCAATCGTTGGAGGGACCCGGCTTACGCCAATAATCCATTTTATCAATATACATCGTTTATCGACGATTTATTTAAAGAAGGTTATACACAACAGTATAATTTAAATATTAGCGGAGGTAATGATTTCGTAACTTATTTTACCTCTTTTGGATACAATTACGACGGCGATATTTTTGATTTGGAAAAACAACCGGAATTTGATCCACGTACTTACGATAAACGCTTTAATTACCGTACAAACCTCGACTTCAGGTTTACAGAAACAACAAAGTTCAGTGTGAAATTATCTGGAGACATGTCGAATTGGAACGGTAATTACAACACAAAAACTACAAACGGTGGTGTAGCTGCTGAAGGAGGATCAATTATGCAACGTATGTATGGTGCTGCATTAATTAATGCCCCAGCAGTATACGAAGATGGTAGACTAGGATATGATTTTAACAACGCGATTAATGTCAACTATTTGGGTGCGATGGAACGTGAAGGTTCGTATGCAAAGAAAAGTAACCGTTTATATACCGACTTTATCTTAAAGCAAGATATTACCAAAAATTTGTCAGCAACTGGTAAATTTTCGTACAACTATTATCGTAACTATCTGTATGATATTAGTAAAAGATGGGGTGATGCTCCAATCTATTATTTCATACCTACAAAAGATGGTTATAATCCGGATTTAGACGAAAATGGAAATATTATTTTAGCCACAAAAACACTTGACGATTGGGAAAACCCTGCAAAGCTTGCCAATGAAACGATAGATGGTTATAACAGCGATATTTATTATGAATTCGCATTGAATTACAACCAAAAATTTGGTGATCATGATGTTAGTGCCCTTGGTTTGTTCCAACGTCGTAAACGTAAAAATGATATTAAGTTTCCAAATTTTGAAGAAGGTTGGGTAGGACGTGTTACCTATGGGTTCAAAAATAAATATTTGTTCGAAGCAAATGGTGCTTACAATGGTAACGAGAACTTTGCTCCGGGAAAACGTTTTGGATTCTTCCCTTCAGTTGCTCTTGGTTGGGTTGTTTCTGAAGAAAGCTTTATCAAGAACAAAACGTCCTTTATTGATTTCTTCAAAATCAGATATTCATACGGTGAAATTGGTTCGGATAAAGGATTAGGAGATAACAGGTTTGCATACATTAGTTCGTATACCAGCAATCAGATTGGTATGGAATATGGC
The DNA here is from genome assembly GCA_945897845.1 of Chitinophaga pinensis. Lineage (GTDB taxonomy): Bacteria > Bacteroidota > Bacteroidia > Bacteroidales > Prolixibacteraceae > Aquipluma. The sequence continues at coordinate 15,010 of CAMDGL010000014.1, forward strand.
TACCTGCCTAACATAACAGGTGCCAATAATGCAACAGGATTGTATATATTCTCGGAAGGCAATCCTCCGGTGCCGGGTGTAACCTGGGAAACTGCAATCAAACAAAATATGGGTATTGAGTTTAATGTTTTGAAAAACAGACTTAAATCGACCTTTGATCTTTTCTCTGAATCACGTAAGAACATCTTGATGCAACGTCGTACGATACCTAACTGGTACGGAAACAATAATCCATACGGAAACATAGGAGAAACAAAAAACCATGGTTTTGATATTGAATTCACCTGGAACGATAACATCAATGATAATTTGTCATACTGGATAAAATGTAACCTGTCGATGAGCGAAAACAGAATTGTTGAAAGAGACGATCCAAAACCAACACCTGAATATCAGAAAGAAGCGGGTAAATCTATTGGCTGGAATCCAGGTTTACTTGACCTTGGTTTGGTTCAGGACTGGAATTATGCTTTTGCACATCCTTCGTCAAAATTACTTTCGAAAGGCTACATACCAGGAGACCTTGTATACAATGACTTTAATGCTGACGGTATTATTGATTTAAATGATAGAGTAACTATTGGTAATCCATCTTATCCAACAAAATCGTATGCATTCTCATTTGGTGCCAAATACAAAAACTGGAGTGTTACAGCAATGTTGAATGGTATGTTTGGTTTATCGAAATCATTAGCGTCCTCCTACTTAAATGCAAACGTTACAGATTCAAGTCTTGGATTTATGTTGAAGAATAATGAGCAGAAGGATGCCTGGACTCCATTAAATTCAGATTCTAAGATTCCAACCTTGCATGCTTTGTCCACCGATCACTATAGAAATGCAAGTACCTACTCAATTCGTAACAGTTCTTTCTTAAGGCTTCGTAACGTAGAACTTAAGTATACTTTCTCAAAAGAATTCCTGAGTTTAATGAATTTATTTGACAGTTTCGAACTTTACGTGAATGGAAATAACTTATATACCTGGCAATCGCTCCCAAGGGCATTCGACCCGGAAGCTGCTCGTCTTGAGGTATATCCTATCACCAAAAGATACAATGTTGGATTAAGGGTATCATTTTAAAACAGATGAATATGAAAAATATTAAATTATTAATGATTGTATTATTCGTTGCTTCTCTTGGCTTTGTGTCATGTGAAGATTACCTCGACGCAAATCCTGAAATGGGAATTGATGACGAAGTTGTTTATTCCGAATATTACAATTTTAAAGGTGCTGTTGATAGAGGAAACTGGTTGGTAATGAATTACGTTGCCACATCAGCCAATTGGGGTGCCTACAACGGTGCAATGGAAGATGAACAACAATGTGTTGTAAATAACTCTATACGTACTGTTGCAAACGCAGGATTATGGCAGCAATCGACTTGGAAAGAGTTTGGCATGAACTTTAGATCTGAGACCAATATGGCAAATGACCCATATTATAACGAACCGGCAGGTAAATCGTTAAAAGCGGTTCGTGCAATGGGTCTGTGTATTGAAAATATCGATAAACTGGTTGATTTTCCTGCTGAAACCGGCAATACTCCGGAAGAGTTAAAAGGTCAACTATTGGGGCAAGCATATGCATTAAGAGCATGGCATTCTTTCGAAGTTATCCGTCGCTATGGTCCGATTTTATTGGTCGATACTTTAGGTGGAGGTCGTAAGACATTTTCAACAATGTATAATTTCGATCAGGTTAGACCAACCTGGAAACGTTGTGCCGACTTAATTGCAGCCGATTGTGATGAGGCAATCAAACACCTTCCAAATAAATGGACTAATCCAACAGATATTGGGCGTTTAACAAAAGCATCAGCAATGGCTATTAAAGCAACGGTTTATATGTATGCTGCCAGCCCATTAATGAATACAGAGAATGGTGCTTACTCATTTGGGCAGGACAAGTATAGCGATGATTATGCCAAAAAAGGTATTAAAGCGATGGTTGATGCAATCAAGTTGATCAATAGTGGAAGTACCCGATATAAAATGTTCGATAAATCGAAATATATGCAAAACTGGATGTCTCAATCTTCCGCAATAACTGACGAGGCATTGTTTCAACCGGTTCCAAGCAATGCTGATACCTGGAGTTTACCACAGAACAAAGGTCAATCAGGTAATGGATGGTTCTTGCCACAGCACGATGGTGGCTGGAATGTTTTCAACGTACCGACCCAAAATGCCGTTGATAAATTTGAAACTAAAAACGGTTATCCTATTACTGGTTTTGCTTCTGCTGATCCTGCTTACGATCCTGCAAATCCATATAAAAACAGAGATCCACGTTTAAGATGGTTTATTTTCTGTCCTGGTGATACAATGTATCTTGCCAATCCTGGTGGAGGTTCAAAATCAACATTTACCAATCAAGCATGGTCGAACCCGGGAAGTGAAGGTTGGCATTTTGCATATTATCGTGGTAAAAGTTCTACTTATACCGGATACTTCGAAGCGGGGAAATGGCGCAAATTGGGATATAACAACTTTGATAATAAGTATAGCCAGAATTATTACAGACACTTCCCACACATCCGTGTTCCTGATTTATATCTTGGTTTAGCCGAACTTGCAAATGAAGTTTACGGCCCAACAGCCAGTATCCCTGAAGCAGTTGCTGCAGGTATTAGCGTTACAACCGCAGAACAAGCAATTAATGTGGTTCGTAGTCGCGTTGGTATGCCTGGTGTACGTGCCGAATATTTAACCGACAAAGTCAAATTCAGGGAACGAGTAAGAAATGAATGGGCTGTTGAATTTTACGGTGAGTTCCGACGTTGGTATGACCTCCGCAGGTGGAGAGAAGCCAAGAGTGTTTTTGCCCAGGGAATTTATGGTGCTGATGTAACAAAAAATGCAAACGGTACATTTACTTATGTAAGCAAAAACCTTAATGTTCCCAGAGTTTTTGAAGACAAACATTATTGGTATCCACTGGATATAAAATTTGTCAATATGTTTGAAAAATTTAAACAGAATCCCGGTTGGTAAACTTTAATACGATTTAATTATGAAACAATATATTTTGACACTATCATTTGCTTTGCTCTGCATGCTTTATATTGGTAAAGCCGGTGCACAAGAGTTGAATGATAGTACAAAACAAGAGCTTGTTAAACTGCCTTTCGGGGAGGTTTCACAGAACAGACTTGTTGGTGCGGTTGACGTAATTACAAGCGAACAGTTATCTCATGCAGGATATCCTTCATTAGATGCTGCATTAGCAGGACTTGTTCCCGGTTACGTGCTTGGAGGTGTAAGGGGTAATCCTCGCGGAGGTAATAATGACGGTCCTTTGGTTGTTATCGATGGGCTATCAAATCGCTTTTTAGGTTCACTACAGATTGAAGAAGTTGAATCTATTCATATCATGAAAGATGTTACTGCTAAAATGATGTTCGGAAGCCGTGCTGCAAACGGAGTCATAATGGTAAAAACAAAACGTGGCATGGATGCAAAGAAAAAAATTACTTTTTCTGGCGAGTATGGTATTCGTAGTGTAAGTCAATATCCTGAATTTGTTGGAGCTGCTGATTATATGAAATATCGTAATCAGGCACTTTTAAACGATGGAAAATCTGCGTTGTATAGTGCTGATGCTATTTCGAAGGCAGGAAGTAGTTATAAATATCCTGACGTGGATTATTACGATATGTTTGTTAACGATCAGACAAGCTATCAGAATGCTAATGCACAGCTTGTCGGTGGTGACACTAAAACAAAGTACTTTTTCAACCTGGGTTATGTTGGCGAAAGTGGTCTGGAAAAAGTTGGCGATAAAAGTAGAACCGATGCTCTGAATCTTAGAAGTAATCTTGATTATCAGGTTAATAAATATTTGTCGGTAAGTTTGGATATCGCAGGTCGTTTCTTTAATCAGACCGGAAATCGTGTTGGAACAACAAGTTTGTTTAGTCAACTTTCATCGTTAAAGCCAAACGATTATCCGATTTTTATCAGTAAACAACCGGATGTAGATTCACTTGGAACATCGGATATTGTTAATGGTAGCAACCTTTATGGTGCTATGGTTTATTCAGGATACCAAAGACAGCAAACTTCAATTGCTCAAACCAATATGGCAATGAACTACGACTTTAACAAGTATGTAACTGGTTTGACCGGAAAAGTTTATGCAACTTTTGATATGAATGATTATATTTCAGAAGGTAAAGCACTTACATATCGTACTTTGAAACCAGCTGTTGGCCCTACAGGTAGTGATATCTTAATTGTAAACGGAACCTACAATCCTAGAGGAAGCGAATCACGTTTCGGCGATGGATATTACCGAAACATCGGTGGTGGTGCGTACCTTGATTATAATCGCACATTTGGTGATCATGCAATAACTAGTACGCTTAGTTACCTGGTTGAGAAAAAAACAGTGAAAACTGTTGTCAGTGATATGAATACTATTCAGGACGATAAAGGAATGAATTTTGGATTCCGTTCAAATTACGGATTTCAGGATAAATACATCGCTGAATTATCTTCTTCATACATGGGTTCAACCCGTTTTAATACAGAAAACCGTTGGAAACTTTTTAACTCTTTCGGAGTCTCGTATATTGTTTCTAAAGAAGACTTTATGGATAATGTTGATTTCATAGATTTCCTGAAGTTGAAAGCATCTTATGGAACAATTGGTTACGATCAATCATTTTCTTATCTGTTGTATAATAACTATTATCAGTATTGGTCGGGAAGTTACAAAACTGGTGTAAAGAATGCCGAAACTTTAGTAGGTACCGAATTTATACAGAGTGGAAATCCTGATTTAACTTTCGAGACTTCAACTGAATTGAACTTAGGCTTATCGGCTCGTATGTTCGATAATAAGTTAAAAATCGATGCAGAGTATTTTACCCAAAAGCGCGAAGGAATGCCAACTACAATGAGATATGCGTATCCTTTGCTAACCGGTTCGCCAACAATTGTTGCTAATTACAACGGAATTGACAACAAAGGTTTCGAATTATCTGCAGTTTATAGTGATAATAAAGGTGATTTTGGATATTCAATTGGAGCGAATCTCACTCATTTTGTCTCAAAATACAGCAAATACGACGAATTGAATGATTTCTCATTTCAAAACCTTCAAGGTACTGAAACCGATGCAATCTGGGGTTTTGTAGCCGATGGATTTTATACCAGTGCTGATGATGTTGCCCAATATGGTGCTGAAGGTAATGTTCCTTTGACCTCAAGTTTGGGTTCAGTTATCCCTGGTGATTTGAAATTCAAAGATTTATCTGACACACAGGATGAGTACACATACACCGACAACGTTATTAATAAATATGACAGAACTACCATTGGAAACAGTACTCCACGCTACATTTATTCGCTCATTTTGAACCTGCGGTATAAGAATTTTAGTTTTTATGCTCTTGGACAAGGGGTTACCGGATACGACAGAATGATCACATCGCCTGGTTATTACACAAACAAAGGAAATGTGAAATATTCTAAGTTCGTTTACGATGCTGCTGTTCCAACTTTCGATCAAAACGGTAAAGCTGTTGGACTTGAAAGCACTGACTATTCACTTCCTCGTTTAACAACTGAAAGTGTTGCTCATAGTTATAATAACAATACATTCTTCCTGAAGAGATCTTATTATTTCAAAGTGAGAACCGTTGAGCTAAATTACCTTATGCCTGAATCAGTAACAAAATCGATTGCAGCACAAAGCTTAAATGTATTTGTAAAAGCTGATAATATTTTGACCATCTCTAATGAAAAGGATCTTGATCCAGAGTCTTCAGGTGCAGGTTTAAGTTATGGACCTCGCTTTGCTACTGTTTCTTTAGGTGTGAAACTGGGATTTTAAACGAATTTGAAACTATAAAAATTCTGAGAATGAAAAAGATACGAAACTATATGTTACTGTTTTCACTAATTGTTGCTTTAGCTGGTTGTGACGAATTCTTCGAGCCAAATTTCAACAATAATTTAAGTGAAGAAACAGTATTAAATTATAAATTAAATCCTGAATATGTTGCTGGTTTATATGTGCCAGCCTACGGTGCTATTCCAGGAGGTTACACCACCTTTGGAGGCGATTTTCTGGATTGTGCTACCGATAATGCTGTAACAAACGACTACGATGCTGCAGCATGGAGAATGTTTACCATTCCTGATTACTTTACTTCTGCGAATTATCCGTTTTATACCTGGAGCAATAATTACAGATACATTAAGGATATCTATAAATTCCTTGAAGTTGGTTTAAATGATGACATTATCTACAGAACTTCGAATAAAGACAGAAACATTCAGATTAAAAAGAGAATGAGAGGCGAGGCTCATTTCTTACTTGCTTTGAATTATTTCCAGCTTTTACGTGAGTATGCCGGACCAGTTAATGGTCAGATCATGGGCGTGCCAATTGTTAATAAAGCAATTAATGTTGACGAAGCGCTGAATCTCAAAAGAGCATCATACGACGACTGTGTTAAATTTATCTCTGCACACATCGATACTGCATTGGCTTCTGGTTTATTGCCTGAGTATTCAGCAAAATATATTTCTACTCACCCTGCTGATAATCTTCAGTCGACTATTTATGGCGATGGAATTGCCGGATTGCCAACCACAACTGCTTGCAAAGCTTTAAAATCTGCTTTGTTGCTTTATGCGTCAAGTCCTGCTTTTACCGTTGGTAAATCGAGTGCCGATGTTTTAGCGTTAAACAATGCTGCTGCAAATGCTGCTAAGGAAGTAATTGATGCAATTGGTCCACTTGCTAATATTTATAAACCGAATTCAATCGACAATGATTTTTATACAAAAGTTGATGGTAATCCGGAATTGATATTAAAAAGGTCGATTCAAACTAATGCATGGGAATTGGATAATTATCCACCATCATTAGGACTATCAGTAAACGGATCAACAAATCCTTCGCAGAACCTTGTTGATGCATTCCCGATGAGTAATGGTTATCCCATTAATGATGCAGTAAATTCAGAATATAATGCAAGCAATCCTTACGCTGGCAGAGATCCACGTTTTTACATGACAGTTATTTACAACAATGCAACTTTCCGTAACACTCAAATACAAATGTATCAAGGTGGAAATAATGCTATTGGGGCACCTAATATTTCTGACGATTCACGCGTTTCTCGTACGAACTATTATTTAAGGAAATGGATTACTCAAAAACCCAGCTTTATTCCCGGTATTTCGTCTGAAACTCCATGGCACTTTGCTGCAATGTTCCGTGCGGTTGAAGCTTATTTGAATTTTGCTGAAGCTGCAAATAGAGCTGTAGGTCCTGATGGAATCATTAATGGACTTTCTGCCCGTCAGGCACTTCGTATTGTTCGCAGCCGTGCTGGTATCCCTGTTGGCGGTACAACTGCTGTTTCAAGCGATCCTTATTTAGCAGGATTGTCAGATTTAACTCCTCTGATAAAGAATGAACGTAGGATCGAACTCTGCTTCGAATCGCATCGTTTTTATGATGTGAGGAGATGGAACGATGATATGAATGTTCCTGTTAGAAAAGCCGGTGTTTCAACTGAAAATTATGGTATTTCGTTTACGTATAACTTTGATAGTAATGTTTACCCGGCGCAAGTTAAAATTCCGGAATACATGAGATATGGTGCGATTCCACGCAGTGAAATTCTAACATGTCCTGAATTGAAACAGAATGATGGTTGGAAATAATCTAAAAATAAAAAAAATGAAAAAATTAATCTTATTTCCGTTGTTTCTTGCATTTATTTTAACTGCATGTTACGACGAATATCAAACTGACTACGATTTTACGGCAGCTTATTTCTCTTACCAATATCCTGTTCGTACCGTAGTTATTGATCCTACTGTCGATAAATTAGAGATTCAGGTTGGAGCTGCCTACGGAGGTAAGTATTCTTACGAAGGTACAAGCGCAACTTTGGATTTTACAATCGATGAAACTCTTATCACTACGAATAGCGACGCTATTGCTAAAGGAATTAAAGTAATGCCTAAATCCTGGTATACTTTATCCGATGAATCAAAAATTAATATTACAAATTCAAATGTAGGCTTTGTTAATGTTACCATTAAACGTGATTCATTAGCTAAATATCCTGCAGCAGCAGCAAATACCTATGCAATTCCTTTCAAGTTGACAGGAGCCAGTACTGATTCAATTTTAGCAACCAAGGACTTCTCTATCGTAGTTGTTAAATTCAAAAACGAGTTCGATGGTAGGTACTATGTGAAGGGAACCGATAAAACTCTAAACGTTGAAGGTGCTGTGGTTTCGAGTGCGGTATATAGCAATACATCATTGGTTCTGAATAAGTACATTTATCTCACTACACTGAAAAAGGATATGCTTATGGTTCCGCGAGTTGGAGTTAGCGAGGACGGTACAAAATTCCGTTATAACCTGCAGTATAGATCAAGTGATGGAAAAGGAATACTATCAGCCGATCCTGCATCTAACGTAACCTTATTGGTTGGGGCAGCTCAATACAATTTTGCGAAGAAATCTTTTGTTTGTAGTTACAACTACAAATATAACAACATTGAACATAGTGTAGTTGACACTTTGATTTATTCGAACACCGAATTTAAGATTGAAAGTTGGAAATAATCACTACTAAAATTTAAGAAATGAAAAAAATAGCATATTTTTCGATCATTATGTTGCTTGTGATTTTTTCAACATCCTGTGTTGAAGAGAATTACAAAGACATAAATATTACGAACCTAAAACCTGAAGAAAACATCAAGGAATTTGTTGGCGACTTGACTTCACACATTGTTGTGAAGAATATGAAAGGCGAAACAATTACTGAAATTGATATGGGTGAAACTTTCTATGTTATTGAAAACACAGAAGGAGGTGCTAGCAGCAGAAAATGGACTATCACTTCTGGTACAGCCACAGTTAGTCCAGTCGATCAGTTGATTAGATTGAATTACACAACTCCGGGGATCGTAAATATTGCACTAAGCTCTACTCGGTCGTCCGACGGGAAAACAGTAACTTCAACAGCAACTGTAAAAATAAAAACGATTCCTGTTAGTGCTAAGTTTATAACTAATCCTGTCGAAGTTGATAATAAAATCAATATTCTGACCAGTAGAACCGTTACGTTTACAAGCATATCGCTGGGTTCACCAACAATGTTTTCCTGGAAATTTGAAGGACCTGAAACCTTAACGTCAACTGAAAAGAATCCGACAATTACTTTCATGAAACCGGGTACATACAAAGTGACTTTTACTGCTAAACGAGATGATGGTCCGGATGGAATTTCAGAGAATGTTCTGGTAAAAGAAAGTTATATAAAGGTTGATCAATTGGTTGTTGATTTAATTCGTGCTGTAGCAACCGACAATAAAATTTTGCTTCAGTTTAATAAACCAATTGCACAAAACATTCCTGCAAATGCAATT
>CAMDGL010000015.1 GCA_945897845.1 Chitinophaga pinensis
AACGAAACCGTTCCGCTAACAATATGATGACATGCAGCTTTGAAAACCAGTGGTTTTTCTGCTGTAATCGTTTTGGCTATTTTTACTCCTGAAACGCGGGTGAATTCGACAGTTCCCCAACTTACAACCTGATTGTCCCCAGGGTTTGCAAGGGTATTTCGCTGATACTGTCGGGTAAGGTTGGCAACTCTTTTGGCAGTTCCTTCGGTATCAGGAAAAGTGATGGTAATATTTTCCTGAATTTGTGCAGTGCGGATGTTATTTTCCTGATCTTTTGAAATCGTTTTAACCACACTACCAGCAATTTTTTTACCGTCAACGATAAAGTTGTCAAAAGATTTTGATCTGACCGATGGGAATGTGTTAAAAGCGGTTGAGGTAACGATTATTTTTCCTGAACGGATTTTTCCATCTTTTCCGGTGCAGGAAGTTCCAAAATCAATGGTCATTACCTGAGGCGAAGCGGTTTTGTTAACGGTTATTTCCGGGCAATCACTCAAATAAACAGCGCTTTCGAAGCTTGCCGATTTAAGAAATCCAAAATTAATATCCAAAGCTTCGTCAACCAACAGGTCAACATCGGCCAGAACTTCCTCTGCTTGTGTTTCCTGTTGACTTAATTTAATTTCGTCAATGGTTGCTGAAACCTCCTCTTTCTGACATGAATTGAAAGCAATAAACATCAGAGCTACAGCACAAAGCATTTTTAATCGTTTCATAAGGCATAAAATTTAAAAGTTTGAAATCGTATGGTTATAAGATGCTTTCAGTATTAAAAAGTTAAAAGCAGATTCAAATTAATTTTTCACAGATGTGTTTTTATTCTGAAATTTTTAAATTCAGAATTTAACTTTCAGTAATTTTCTGCATCCAAAACGTAATATGACTTTGTTGATGAACGAAACAGCCGATGCACCTATTCTTTTGATGCTTAAGGATCAGGCCACTAAAGATAAAGGTTTTTTGCAATTGATGGAAATTTATAAAGAACCAATTTACTGGCACATCAGGCGGATGGTCGTATTGCACGAAGATGCTGAGGATATTTTGCAGGAAACATTTATTCAGGTTTATCGGAATGCAGGTTCATTCAAAGGCGAAAGTAAAATTTATACATGGCTTTACCGAATTGCAACCAATGAATGTATCAGTCATTTCAGGAAAAATAAAAAACGGGTAAGGAATTCAGAATCAATAGAGAAAATGTCAGGTGAACTTTCAGAAACCGATTCAGAGAACAGCGATGCCATTCTAATCAAATTTCAGCAGGCTATTCTACAACTTCCTGAAAAGCAGCGGATTGTTTTTAACCTGCGCTATTACGACGAACTTAGTTATGAAGAAATCGGACAAATCCTGAATTCTTCGGTGAATACCCTGAAAACCAATTATCATTATGCAAGCGAAAAGATCAAAAAGTACCTGATTGACCATGCTTAAACAGAAAATTTCAAAATTTAAACAAATGAATATGAACGAAAATATTGAATTTAAGGAGATTGAAAAAAAAACTTCCTATAAAGTGCCTGCCGGTTTTTTTGAACAGGTTTCGGAAAAAACGCTTTTGAAAGCAAAACAAAGAGAACTCCAGAGAGGAAAAAAAATGGTTCTTTGGAGAACTGTGGCAGTTGCAGCATCGCTTACTGCAGTATTCTTACTCGGATATTTTATGCCTGATCATGGTATAAAACAGAAATCAAAACCGATAATTACTGCCATTCAATTAGATGAGCATCCAATAATTCAAAATCAGGAAATTACCAAACAAACTACTGTTCATGAATTTGGGAAAACAGTTGCCGAACAGGTGTCTGATAGAACAATTGCAGAAGAAACCAACTCCGAAGCAATTGATGATGTTTTGGCTGATTTGACTGACGATGAGTTGCAGCAATTGGCCGCGATGTATACAACTGACCCGATTTTCAGTGAATCAGCACAATAACCCATTAAAATTAGTTGAAATGAAAACCATATTTTCAATCCTGCTATTTGTTTTAACCCTGTTTTTCAGTTTGAATTCACAATCGCAAAATCCCGATCGTTTTCCAATGCTTCGCGAACGGATGGTTCAGGCAAAAATACGTGAAATCAGGCTGCAATTGCAACTCGATCAGGCCACATTTGATCAGTTTCGTCCGATTTACATGAAATACGAACGTGAAGTTTCCGGGATCGATTTTCGGAATCTGGCCAGACTGATGAAAGTTGATGCCGACAGTCTTTCTACAGTTGAAGCAGATCAATTGATTGTTAATCAGCTTGAAACTGCCGGAATGTTGATTTCAATTCGTGAAAAATATTACAAGGAATTCAGAACGGTACTGACTCCGCAGAAAATCATCAAACTATACCAAACGGAGGCCGAATTGCGCAAAAAGGTATTGCAGGAAATGAAAAGAAGAATGATGAGCCGATAAATTGCTACTTTAGCAATACCAATTTTTCAAGTTATCCAAATTATGATCAATCCTCGCGCGTCCGGCATCGAAAAAAACATGATTATCATTTTTGGTATTACCCTGATTGCCGTGATGGGTATTTCAAGTATTACTCCTGCATTCCCGGGAATCATCAAATACTTTGGAATATCTACTCAGCAAGTTGGTTGGTTGATTGCTGCCTTCACACTTCCTGGCATATTTTTGACACCTGTATCCGGAATTCTGTCCGATCGTTTTGGTAGAAAACTGGTGTTGGTTCCCTCTCTTTTTATCTTCGGAATTGCTGGTTTCCTGTGTCCATTTATGCGTGATTTTCACTTGCTTCTGATATTTTTATTTATTGAAGGAATTGGAGCGGCTGGTCTTTCAAGCATCAACGTAACCCTGATTGGCGATTTATATTCCGGCGAAAAACGGACTGCACTGATGGGCTATAATGCAAGTATTCTGAGCATTGGCACGGCAGCTTACCCGGCTTTGGGCGGATTCATCGCTGTTTTTGGCTGGCAATACATTTTCTATTTGCCACTGCTGGCAATTCCACTCGCAATCTTTGTCATTTTTGGTCTGAATAATCCTGAACCCAAAGACCATCAGGGAATTGGTGAATATTTCCGGCGGATATGGAAAAGCATCAACAAGTCAAGCGTTTGGGGACTTTTTCTGGTGAACATGTTGGTTTTTGTGCTGCTTTACGGAGCCTATCTGACTTATTTTCCCATTTTACTTTCCGAAAGATTGGATGCATCGTCTGTTCAGATTGGAATGATGATGTCCATCATGTCGCTGGTAACTGCAGCTACTTCTTCTCAGTTAGGGCGCATTAGTAAGCGATTTCGGTCAAAAACAATATTGCTTTGGGGTACCACTTTCTATTTTCTGGCCATGCTCTCGTTGCTGTTCAGTCAAAGTTGGACCCAGATTATTGTTTCAGTCATGGTTTTCGGGCTCGGTCATGGATTGCTACTTCCTTCTATTCAGAACTTACTGGTCGGTTTTGCTTCCATCAAGGAAAGGGCTGCATTTATGTCGGTCAACAGCATGGTTTTGCGAATTGGTCAAACCATTGGCCCGTTGCTGATTGGTGTTTTTTATGCAATTGGAAGCCTGCAGGGATCTTTCATTGCCGGAGCGGTTGTGGCGATAATGATGTTTTTGGCGGTTGCCGGGATGGTGAAAGGAGCAAATCCGAGTGAAGCAAGATCCTGATTCTTCTTCAGCAGGAATTTTATCAATTTAAAAAATGCAAATACCTCTTTTGAAGTATTTGCATTTCAGTATAATAGTACTTTAAGAATCTTATTCTAAGTAAGTATATCCGTACAAGCCTGAGCGGTAATTCGATAAAAATTCTTTTCCTTCTTCCGCCGAAATAATTCCCGATTTTACAGACGATGTTACCCAGGTTTCAACGGTACGAACCAGCTTTTTGGCATTGTACTGAACGTAGTCGAGCACTTCTGCCACAGTTTCACCATCGATAATCTGGTCGATGTGGTATCCTTTATCGTCAACCGAAATGTGAACTGCATTGGTATCGCCAAACAGGTTGTGCAAATCGCCTAATATTTCCTGATATGCGCCTACTAAAAATACACCCATGTAATATGGTTCTTTTGCTTTTAGCGCGTGAACTGGCAGATAGTAGGAAAAATTACGGGTCGAAATAAAGTTGTCAATTTTCCCATCCGAGTCGCAGGTAATGTCCTGAATAGTTGCAGAACGTTCCGGTTTTTCATCCAAACGCTGAATCGGGATGATAGGGAAAATCTGATCAATCGCCCATGAATCCGGAAGCGACTGGAACAGTGAAAAGTTACAGAAGTATTTATCCGACAACATTTTGGGTAAATACAAAAGTTCTTCAGGAATGTGTTTTAATTCGCCCGTCATCTGATGAATTTCCTTCGTAATCGACCAGAATAACCGTTCAATCTGTGCACGGGTTTTCAGATCGAGCAAGCCAAGACTGAATCGGTCGAGCGCTTCTTCCTTGATTTGTTGGATATCGTGCCAGGTTTCCAGCATTTTCGACTGATTAACCTGTTCCCACAATGAAAACAATTCGCGAACCAGTTCATGGTCATCCTCATGTGGTTCTTCCTCCTCGCTCATGGTTGGAACACTCGCTGTTTCGAGAACTTCAAAAATAAGTACCGAATGGTGAGCGGTTAACGAGCGACCCGATTCGGTGATAATATTGGGATGCGGAATGTTATTTTTATCGCTGGCATCAACCATGGTAAAAATGGCATCGTTCACATATTCCTGAATGCTGTAATTCACGCTGCTTTCGCTGCTCGATGAGCGGGTCCCGTCGTAATCGACTCCCAAACCACCACCAATGTCAACAAACTCAACTTTAAATCCTTTCAGATGCAACTGCACATAGAACTGAGATGCTTCGCGCATGGCAAGTTTGATGCGGCGTATTTTGGTCACCTGGCTTCCAATATGGAAATGAACCAGTTTCAGGCATTCTTTTAAATCCTTTTTCTGAAGGTAATCAAGTGCTTCGAGTAGTTCACTTGAGGTTAATCCAAATTTACTGGCATCTCCCCCAGATTCTTCCCATTTTCCACTTCCGGAGCTGGACAGTTTAATGCGAATGCCAAGGTTTGGTTTAACTTTAAGGCGATTTGCGATCTTGACGATCAGTTTCAGTTCGTTCAGTTTTTCAACAACCAGGTAAATACGCCTTCCCATTTTTTGAGCCAACAAAGCCAGCTCAATGTAACTTTCATCTTTGTATCCGTTACAGATAATCAATGAGTCATTATCGGTATTGATCGCAATAACAGCGTGCAATTCCGGTTTTGAACCTGCTTCAAGGCCAATGTTGAATTTTTTGCCGTGACCAACAATTTCTTCGACCACAGGACGCATCTGATTCACCTTGATAGGATATATGATGAAATTTTGTGCTTTGTAAGCATACTCTTCTGCTGCAACTTTAAAGCAACTCGACATTTTTTCGATCCGGTTATCCAGAATGTCAGGGAAACGAAGCAGCATAGGTGCTGAAACGTCGCGAAGCTGAAGTTCTTCAACCAATTCTTTTAAGTCAACTTGTATCCCGTCTTTTTTTGGAGTTACGGTTACATGACCTTTTTCGTTGATGGAAAAAAAGTTGATCCCCCAACCATGAATGTTGTAGAGTTCAGCTGAATCTTCAATGCGCCATTTTCTCATTAAACCAATGTTTTTTATTTGTTTATACTCTGTAAATACTGCTGTGAGCCGCGCCATTTCTGATACAGCTAACTTTTTAAAAACGCGGTAAATGTAATAAATTATTGAAAGTGATTGTATTTTTTTTGAGATGCGGAGTAGGTTAAAACATTTGCATACTGTGCAGTCGTTTGTAACGGCCATCCAGTGCAATCAGTTCGTCGTGCGTGCCGCGTTCAACAATTTCGCCTTCATGAAATACACAAATCAGGTCGGCGTTCCTGACGGTTGACAATCGATGCGCAATTACTACAGAAGTTCTGTTTTTCATCAGGTTCTCCAATGCATCCTGAACCAGACGTTCCGATTCCGTGTCGAGTGCAGAGGTGGCTTCGTCGAGAATCAGAACGGGCGGATTTTTCAGAATGGCACGTGCAATGCTCAACCGCTGGCGCTGTCCTCCTGAAAGTTTGCTTCCACGATCGCCAATTACCGTATCATAGCCGTGCTCTGTTTCAATGATGAAATCGTGTGCATTGGCAACCTTGGCGGCTACAATCACTTCTGTCATGGTAGTATTTTCAACGCCGAAAGCGATGTTGTTGAAAATCGTATCGTTGAATAAAATGGCTTCCTGGTTGACATTGCCCATTAAATCGCGGAGATCGTGCAGTTTAAGGCTACGGATATCAGTACCGTCAATTAAAACCTGGCCATCTTTCACATCGTAAAAGCGAGGCAGCAGGTCAACAAACGTGGTTTTTCCGCTTCCGGATTGACCTACCAGCGCAATGGTTTTTCCCTTCGGAATGATCAGCGAAACCTTGTTGAGCACCACTTTTTCATCGTACGAAAAACTTACGTTCCGGTATTCAATGGTATTTTTTAAAGTGCTGACAGGTTGTGCATTTGGTGATTCAGGAATGGTGATATCCGCCATTAAAATTTTGTCGATACGGTCCATCGAAGCCAATCCTTTTTGTATGCTGTACAATGCAGTGGTAAAGGCTTTTGCCGGATTAATAATCTGATAGAAGATGGCAATATAAGCTATAAATTCGGTTCCGGACAGTTCGCCTCTTTTACCTAAAATTAAGGTTCCGCCATACCATACAATGATAATTATAACGATTGTTCCAAGCAATTCGCTCAGCGGATGTGCCAGTTCGCGACGACGCATCAAACGGTTCATGATTGATTTATAATCGTGAAGTTCTGAATAAAAGCGTGCGTTCATTTTCCTTTCGGCATTGAACGCCTTGATGATGCGCAATCCGCCAAGCGTTTCTTCTACAACGGTAAGTATTTCGCCCATTTTATCCTGACCTTCGCGCGATACTTTTTTCAACGACCGGCCCACACGGCCAATGATAAAGCCAGCTATCGGGAGTACCAAAAATATAAAAAGTGTCATGCTTGGGCTCATAATCAGCATTGAAATGAGCAGGACTAAGATGATGATCGGGTTTTTTATGAACATATCAAGCGATGACATGATGGAATTTTCGACCTCAGTAACATCGCCGGTAATGCGCGATATGATGTCGCCTTTTCGTTCCTCCGAGAAAAAGGGGAGGGCCAGTTTTAGAATTTTGGAGAATATTTGCTCACGGATATCTTTTACCACTCCATTTCGGATTGAAATTGACTCATAAGCTCCCAGATAATAAAAACCAACTTTCAGTAGTGTGGCTAAAATTACGAATAGGCCAACAAACAAAAGGGTAAACCCTGCGCCGTTTTCAATCTTGAAAATCGTAATATAATAGGTAGCATTATGGAAAACAGCGTCTTTTGACATCTCCCAGGGAACCAGTGTGGTAACATCTTTTGCTGTGTCAAAAATGATGTCCAGGATTGGGATCATCATGGCAACGGAAAAGACGGTGAAAAGCGCCGATAACAGGTTGAACAGGAAATTAAGAATTAGCTGCTTTTTATAGGGTGGGATGAACCGCTTTAAAATCTTGAAAAAATCCTTCATGAATGGGTTGTTCAGTATAGATACTGTTGTCTAAAACTCTTATTTCAAGTTGATTATTGTGTGTGATACTAAAAGATGCCAGTATAGTTTTGCGGAGTGATATTTTTAAGTTCAACTTTTAAAGCCTCCGTTATTTCGAGCGAATCAATAAATTCGTGAATCACTTCCTGATCAATCTTCCGGTTGACGCGTGTGAGGTTTCGTAAAGCCTCATATGGATTTGGATAACCTTCGCGGCGAAGTATCGTTTGGATGGCTTCGGCCACTACCGGCCAGTTTTTTTCCAGATCGGCGTTGATGGCTTCTTTGTTGATTAGCAGTTTGTTCAGTCCGCGCATGGTCGAATTGATTGAAATCAGCGAATGAGCAAACGGTACTCCGATGTTGCGCAAAACGGTTGAATCGGTGAGGTCGCGCTGCAAGCGTGAAACTGGTAGTTTGGCCGACAAATGCTCGAAGATGGCGTTTGCCAGTCCAATGTTTCCTTCCGAATTTTCGAAATCTATCGGGTTCACTTTGTGTGGCATGGCCGATGAACCAACTTCTCCGGCCTTTATTTTTTGCTTGAAATATTCCATCGAAACGTAGGTCCACATATCCCGGTTCAAATCCATGATCACGTTGTTGACACGTTTCATGGCATCAAAAATGGCCGCATGATTGTCGTAATTGGCTATCTGTGTGGTATATTGAGACCGTTCAAGGCCCAGATATTTTTTTAGAAAATGATTGCCGAATGCTTTCCAACTGATTTCGGGATAGGCAATGTGGTGCGCGTTAAAATTACCGGTTGCCCCGCCAAATTTGGCATCGCACGAAATGGCTTTTAATTGTTCCAACTGACCTTTGATCCGTTCGGAAAATACCCGAATTTCCTTACCCAGATTGGTTGGCGACGCTGGTTGTCCGTGTGTTTTTGCCAGCATCGGGATGTCTTTCCATTCGGTTGCCATCTCGTCGAGCTTGTCAACCAAATCATAAATGGCCGGGTAATATTCGTTGTCGAGTGCGTCCTGAATTGACTTCGGAACAGCGGTATTGTTGATGTCTTGCGAGGTAAGTCCGAAGTGGATAAACTCTTTAAATTCCTGAATATTCAGTTTGTCGAATTCTTCTTTCAGAAAATACTCGACTGCTTTTACGTCGTGATTGGTCACTTTTTCGATGTCTTTGATTCGTTGGGCATCTTCCAATGAAAAGTTGGTGACCAGTAATCGCAGTGCGCAAAACAGATTCTTATCAAAAGTGGATAATTGAGGCAATGGCAATTCGCACAATGCGATAAAGTATTCAACTTCAACCAGAACCCGGTATTTTATAAGGGCATATTCTGAGAAATAAAGTTGAAGATTTTCAACTTTTGGACGATATCGGCCATCGATGGGCGAAATGGCAGTGAGTAAATTTAGTTCCATGAAATGATTTTTTTTTCGAACCGTAAAGGTAGAAAAATTTTAAAGGCGTTTTGTGAAGCATGGGTGCTGCGATTTGTAATCGCAATTTTCTTTTTCGGAAGTTAAAAACTTCCGCACCCATTTGTCGCTGTTTCAATGGCAGTTTATGGGTGATGCGATTTGTAATCGCATTTTTGAAGTTGAAAAAAACGGAAATTAAAAACTTTCGCAACCGGTCTAAGAGTAGTTATTTATACTATCAACTTCAATCCAGGTAATTTTTTTATAAACTAAAAAACGGTTGACGTAGAATATGGCAGCTCCATAAACCGGTATCAGAAGCAAATTTGCGTAATCGAACCAGTGCAGCAAAAACTTGTGTAAAAATCCCAATGCTACAGTCGTAATCAGAAGGCTAAAAAGTTTCATAAATGCACCGCCTCCCTGAAACGCCATTTTTTCCATTGTAAACGGGAAAGTTGGTTTGGATAAATAATAGGCAAGTAGTGAGAACAGATAAATTGCCAGCAATGCAATTGCAGCATCGGGTAATATCCAGAGCCCCCAGACTGTACAAAGTAGTATGGTCAACAGGACGTAAATTGGCATAAAAAACCTCGCAAAAGCTGCTTTGATGGTACCTTTGAAATAAATGGCCGGTGATTCAATCGGCATTGTTTTGAACACCCAGCTAACTTGCTGATTATTACCAGTTGACATTGCTCCGGATAACGTTACCCCAACGAAAATGAAAATATACAGGATTAGCAAATACCGGTCACTTTGAATCAACTCGCTGTAATTAAATGATTTGGTAAAAAATGGAATGATCATCATGATCACAATGTATCCGAGCGAAGGCAGGAATGTTTGCTTGAATTGTCGTTCGCGACCGGTCATTTTCCAAATCAGTTTGAAAGCTGCTTTTTCGTCTTTCCGGGGAACGAAAATGAACGACATCATTCTGAAGTAGAAACTATTCCGCGAAGTTTCAATTTTGACTTTCGAAACCCGGTCGCCTTGTTCCAGATCCATCAGTTTCCGTGTAAAAACGGGTGTCAGGTATTTCCCGATAAAAAAAATCGCGACAACCGGCAACGCCAAAGCTTCCCCAATGAAAATCAGATGCGAACGGTCGAAATTAAGGGTTGAGATGGCTTCAACCATTCCTGAAAAAAAAGCGGGAGGAATTAAATAAGTAAACCAGTACACTGGCAATACCATATCGGTAATTTGAGTTTTATCAACCATATTCAAACCAAATTGATAGGCAGCCATAAAAAAAATGGCAATGACGATCTGAAAATACATCAGCAGATTTTTTAATTTTTCGCCACTTGCGAGCCTCATAATTCCCAGGTACATCATATTGGCAAGAGAAAGGGTAAACAGCACGTTCAGGAAAATAGTGAATATAAAGATTAATCCGGAAATGATTCCAAACTTGAAACTTGCTACGATGATGGAGACAACCGAAAGATTGAAAGCCATCGTGCTCAGATAGAGAAAGACGTGCGCATTTCGTGCCAGACTGACGGTGTTACCTTTGATCGGAAGAGGCTGAATAATAACATTTTCGGATGTGTCGAACAGGATGGAAGTGAATTGAGAAATAATCATCATTGCCATCATGACCATCAGAAATGTATGGGAAAAATAGTAGAAAGTGAAGGCAGATTTAACCAAAATCAAAAACAAACCAAAGAATAACCCGATAAAGATCTGTGAAAAGGATTGTTTGATCAGCACATTTTCCGTCGCATTTTTGGAATTGTTTCCCAGCCCTTTCATGCTGCGGTTGTCAATCGTTAGTTTTAGTTGTAATATTCTAATGAACTGATTATAATCAGCTCCCATTTTTTCGATGAACCAGCGAAATGGGATGAAAAGAGAAAGCAGAAATCGGATCATGTCAATTATTTTTCAAAAGCGTTGATAAATGCTGTGGCTTTTTCGCCATGATTGGTATTTCCGGTCAGCCGGGTGAACATCTTTTCGAGGTTTTCATCGTTCGAAAGCTCGTTCAGTTCGTCGAACGACCCATCGGCAATTACTTTTCCCTGATCTATCAGGATAATGCGGTCAGAGATCTTCTCAACTACATCCATGAGGTGCGAACTGTAGAAAATTGTTTTTCCTTCACGGGCCAGATGGATCAGCATTTCCTTCACCATAATTACTGAATTGGCATCCAATCCTGAAAGCGGTTCGTCCATGAAAATCAGATCGGGATTGTGAAGTAACGCAGAACAAATCAATACTTTCTGGCGCATTCCCTTCGAAAAAGTCGCTATTCGTTGGTTAAGGTTTGGTTTCATTTCAAAAATATTCATTAGCGCTTCGGCTTTTCCGCGGGTAAGTTCGGTATCCAAACCACGCATTTCGCCAATAAATTCCATGAATTCCATTGGAGTCAATGATTCGTATAATACTGCATTTTCAGGAATATAGCCAATTTGCTTTTTTATATCGAGGGTTTGGGTGCGAAGGGCTTTTCCAAAAATGGTAATATTGCCTGTGAATTCACTGATCAAGCCGCAAAGAATTTTTACGGTAGTCGATTTTCCGGCACCGTTTGGCCCAATGTAACCTATTATTTGGCCTGAAGTGATTTGCAAATCAATGCCGTGAAGGACTTGCTTTTTTCCGTATTTTTTCTGAAGGTTTTGAATTTCAACGATGGTTTGATTGTGCATACTGATTGATGTATATTTGGATTCATTATCGTCAAATGTAATTTATTATTGAATCTTACCGAACATATTTCTGTTATTTAGTATTTAAATTCAAGTATTGAAGCTGTTAATTAACTAAATTTGAAGAACTCAAAACAATTCAATCTATGAAAACAGTCCGTTTGTTTCTGATATTTAGTGTGTTATTTGTTTTTAGCTGTACCAAAACCAATAGTCAGATGATTGACCAAACCACCGTAAAAGAACTCGATTTGAACCGGTATCTCGGAACCTGGTACGAAATTGCCCGTTTCCCTCATTCGTTCGAGAAGAATTTGGTTGGAGTAACGGCTACCTACAGTCTGCGTGATGATGGCAAAATTGAAGTCCTGAATCAGGGTTATAAAAACACGTTGGACGGAGAGAAATCGAGAGCTGTGGGCAAAGCCAAGATCCCAAATAAACTGGAACCTGGGAAGTTAAAAGTAGCATTCTTCTGGATTTTTTATGCCGATTATTTTGTGTTGGAACTGGATGAAAATTACCAGTATGCCATGATCGGAAGTTCGTCTGACAAATATTTCTGGATTTTATGCCGGACACCACAAATGGATTCAACGACTTACGAAATGCTTCTGGAAAAAGCCCGCAAACGCGGATACAATCTGGCAAAGCTGGAGAAAGTTCCGCAGAAGGAAAAATAAATTTAGTAAGGGGAATGAACTATTTTAAAAGTATAATTAAGCCACATTGGGCTTGTTTGGATATTCTTTATGTTGTAGTTTTGTTTAAAATCATTATATGCAGCGGATATTAGCGGATAATTTAGAAATAGTTAAAGCAATATGCAGGAATAATAATGTGAAATCATTATTTGCCTTCGGTTCGGTTTGTACTGATAAGTTTAATGATCAGAGCGATATCGATTTATTGATTGCATTTCATTCAATGGATTATGGCGATTATGCCGATTCCTATTTCAGCATGGCAGAACAATTGGAGGATATTTTTAAGCGCCCGGTTGATTTGATTACTGATAAATCATTGTCAAATCCATATTTTATTAATTCATTGAATCAAACAAAAACCTTGATTTATGAATAACGATATTCGGAAATTTCTTTTTGATATTCATGTTTCCATTGAATCAAATGAAAACTATCTGGAAAATAAAAGAGATTTTAAAGAGTATCTGGAGAACAAAATGCTCAGAAGGGCAGTTGAGCGTGAACTTGAGATTATTGGAGAAGCAATGAATTGTATAAACAAACTTGATGGAGCAATTTCAATTTCAGGTATGAAACAATTCATTGGGTTGAGAAATAGAGTGATTCACGGTTACGATAAAATTGATAATGAAATTGTTTGGGGAACAATAGTTAGGCATCTCCCAACTCTTAAGTCTGAAATATCTAATTTACTTCAATAGTAAAACTCACGGGCTGACCTGGAATCAATCTTGGGTACGACATAAATTTTAAAACAATCGAAATATGAAAACAAAAATATTTATCTCATTTATCTTCAGTCTGTTGTTCTGTTTTTCTGAAGCTTTTGCGCAGGATTCAATTCAGGTAAAAACAGAATCTCAAATCAAACAGAAACTGGTTTACAAGTTAAATATCAAGGAAAATATTGCCCCGGCCATCTGGAGGCAAACCAAGCAGGCTTTTGAAGCTGCCGACAGTCTGCATGCCGATCTGTTTCTGATTCACATGAATACTTATGGTGGAACGGTGGTTGATGCCGATTCGATCCGAACCCGCATTCTGAACAGCAAAATTCCGGTGGTGGTGTTTATCGACAACAATGCTGCCTCGGCTGGCGCACTCATTTCGATTGCATGCGACCGAATTTACATGCGCACCGGCGGCTCAATAGGGGCTGCAACGGTTGTAAATCAAACAGGCGAAAAAATGCCCGACAAATATCAGTCGTACATGCGCTCAACCATGCGCGCCACGGCAGAAGCACAAGGCCGTGATACAATAATCAGCGGCCAGGATACCACTTACAAATGGAAACGCGACCCATTGATTGCCGAAGCGATGGTGGACGAACGGGTTTATATTCCGGGAATTATTGATACTGGCAAAATCCTGACTTTTACACCAATGGAGGCCATGAAAAACGGCTACTGTGAAGGTATTTGCGAAACCGTTGACGAAGTGCTGAAGTTGAACGAAATGGAAAATGCCCGGATTGTGGAATACAAACCAACTGCACTCGAACGTTTCATCGGTTTTATGGTGAACCCGATTGTCTCCGGAATTCTTATAATGATGATCTTAGGTGGTATTTATTTTGAAATGCAGACGCCGGGAATTGGATTTCCATTTGGAGTAGCAGTGTTGGCAGCTGTTTTATACTTTTCGCCACTTTACCTCGAAGGATTGGCAGCTAACTGGGAAATCCTGATTTTCGTTATCGGATTAATCCTGATTGCAATCGAAATATTTGTCGTTCCAGGCTTTGGAGTTACAGGAATTTCAGGAATTACCCTTGCATTTTCAGGATTGGTACTTAGCCTGATCAAAAATGTTGATTTTACATTCGAGCACGTAAACAGCAACGATCTGCTTGTTGCGCTGGTAACCGTTTTGGTCGGTACTGTTGGCGGGATAGGATTGGCAATTTACCTGAGCCAGAAAATGTTTACTGCCGAGACCGGTCAGTTTTCACATCTTTCGCTTCATGAGGTGATGAGTTTAAAGGATGGTTATGTGGGCGTTGATACCGAAATACTTCACCTGAAAGGTAAAAGAGGAATTGCAATTACTACTTTGCGCCCTTCAGGAAAAATAAATATTGAAGGCAAAAACTACGATGCACTGGCAGAATCAGGAATGATCGACAAAGGAACCGCGATTGTGGTTACCAAGGTTGAAACAGCTCAGTTGTATGTTGAAACAGAATAACTACCTGCTGAGTAATGGTTAGCCTTCAAATCGTCTCATAGCATCTTCCATCATTACTGAAGTAGCAGTTGCTCCGCATCGGCTGCATCCGGCAGCCTGCGCGGCAATCAGTTGATCCAGTGTACGGACACCTCCGGCAGCTTTTACTTTTACCTTTGGACCGACACTTCTTTTCATCAGTTCCAGAACCGGAATAGTGGCTCCCACATAGTTGTAATCGCCGTTGGTCTGTTTCACGAAGCCGAATCCTGATGAGGTTTTCACGTAGTCAGCACCCGCTTCAGTACAAATCTGGCAAAGCTTTACAATGTTAGCTTCTTTGCTCACATAGTCGGTTTCGAAAATCACTTTTACGATGGCTCCGTGATGGTGGCAGGCATCGGTCACCGATTTAATTTCCTTAGAAATATATGCCCAATCGCCCTGTAAAGCCTTGCCAATGTTGATGACCATGTCGATTTCAACTGAACCATCTTTACAGGCATTTTCAGCCTCAAACACTTTTACGGCTATGGATGAATTTCCGGCAGGGAAGCCAATCACACAGCCAACCAGCACATTGCTGCCTTTCAGCAATTCAACCGCTTGTTTTACTGCGTAAGGTTTTACACACACCGATGCCACGTCGTATTTTCGGGCAACTTCGCATTCTCTGCGCAAATCTTCGTCAGTCATGGTTGGGTGAAGGATCGAATGGTCGATCATTTTTGCCAGATTATAAACGATTTCGTTCATGGGATATCTCATTTATTATTGATGATTACTGATGTTCGATGCACTCGCTGAACAAAGATAGAAATACACAGCTCGTTCGTACAAGTTGGCAATGAATTTTTATGAGTCATAAAAAAAACCTCCTGAATGAAAAACAAACAAGAGGTTTAAAGCAATTAGAAAATATGAATTCCTATTTTGTTCCGAATACGTAACTCGTTTTTTCGTAGAAATGCTCACCGGGAGCAAGAATTACTGCCGGAAAGTGTGGTTTGTTGATAGAATCTGGAAAATGTTGGGTTTCCAATGCCACACCCGAGTAACGACCGAATTTTTTCTGTCCGTCAATCGTCATTTCAGGAATCCAGTATCCGGTATAAAGCTGAATTCCAGGTTGTGTGGTGTAAACTTCAACCATTCTTCCTGAAGTTTCTTCGCTCAGATTGCCTGCATTTACAAAATTACCTTCTGTATTGTCAAGAACAAAGTTTAAATCATACCCGTCAGGAAGCGGTTCAATATCTTTTCCCAGTTTCTTTTTGTTCAGGAAATCAAACGGAGTTCCTTCTACGGAAATAATTTCTCCGGTTGGGATGCTGCCTATCGATTCCGTAAATGTTTTAGCTGGCAATTCAAGTTCGTGGTTCAGGATGCTGTCTTTTCCTCCGGTTAAGTTAAAATAGGTGTGATTGGTCAGGTTCACAATGGTGGTCTGGTCCGTTTCTGCACTGTATTCGATGGTCAATTCGTTGTTGTTATTTAAGGTGTAAGTGCAGCTAACTTTTAAATTTCCGGGGTAACCTTCTTCCATGTCAGGACTCAGATAACTCAGTTTAACGCCAACTTTCTCTGTTTCGCTGATTACTTCAGCGGCAAATAACCTGCGATCGTAACCAATTAAACCGCCATGCAAATGGTTTGGACCATTGTTTACTGCCAGCGAGTAATTTTTGTCTTCCAAAGTGAATTTGCCATCAGCAATCCGGTTGCAAACGCGGCCACAAATGGCGCCGAAATACGGATAACTTCCCAG
Source organism: Chitinophaga pinensis (assembly GCA_945897845.1). Lineage (GTDB taxonomy): Bacteria > Bacteroidota > Bacteroidia > Bacteroidales > Prolixibacteraceae > Aquipluma. The sequence continues at coordinate 16,334 of CAMDGL010000015.1, forward strand.
ATATTCAGGACTCAGGTAATCTTCCAACTTATCGAATCCCAGGGCAATATTGGCTAAATCTCCGTTTCTGTCCGGAGTTTCAATAGCGGTGACGATCGCCCCGTAATTGGTAATTTTAACTGTTACCTGATTGTCATTCGATAAGGTAAATAATTCGACTTCAACTCCTTCGTTTGTTTTTCCGAATATGGATTTTGTGATTTTCATGTTTGTATATTTTAGTTTTATTCTTTTCAGCAAACTGCGACTGACCACTGATCACTTTTGCTTTTTTGTCAACTGCGACTGATCACTGATCCCTTTTTCGTCTTTCGGCTTACAAATTTAATTTTTTCTATCAGACTGGTGGGTACTGGTTGTGTATTTTGTTTCGATTAATTGTTATTTTTGAAAACTGTAAATCTAACTAAAACTGAAACGAGTGAAGAATATTCAGATTGATGATTCAATAGGTATTCCAAAGTACCGGCAAATTATCAATTCAATTTACACAGCCATCTCAATCGGGGAACTTAAACTGGGCGATAAAATTCCTTCGCTGAACCAGATTTGTGTCGAATTTGAATTGTCGCGCGATACTGTAATGGTGGCATTCAACGAGTTAAAAGCAAAAGGAATCATCAATTCCATTCCGGGCAAAGGATATTATATCAATAGTGTTGAGATTAACCTTGATCAGAAAATTTTCGTGCTTTTTGACGAACTCAATGCCTTTAAAGAAGATTTATATACTTCAGTGCTTAATAGCATGGATGCAAAATCAAGTGTCGATATTTATTTTCACCACTTTAATTATCAGGTATTTAAAGATCTTATTTCTGAAAGTATCGGTAAATATACTTCGTATGTGATCATGCCTGCAACTTTTGATGAAACCGTTGATGTTATTTCGAAACTTCCGAAGGAAAAGGTTTATATTCTCGACCGTCTAAAGGCTGATCTGCTGGATTATCCGGTTGTATATCAGGATTTTGAGCAAGATGTTTACGATGCATTGATGGATGGTTCTGACCTGCTTCAGAAATACACTAAACTGATTATGATTTTCCCCGGAGGAAAAGAACCGGAAGGGCGAATGATTGGATTTCAGCGGTTTTGCAAGGAAAAAGGTTTTCAGTTTGAAATTATCAGGAATGTACTGAACAAGGAAATGAAAAGGGGAGAAGCCTATTTTGTTCCGTCCGACCGAAATTTGGTTCGCCTGGTAAAAATGGCTGCTGAAAAATCACTTGAATTAGGTAAAGATGTTGGGATTGTTTCGTTTAACGATACCGTTCTGAAAGAAGTAGTCGCCGGAGGAATCACCACCATTTCAACCGATTTCCAACTGATGGGGCAGACTTTGGCCCGGATGATTCAGGATAGAAGTACAGAAAAAATCAGAAACAGCTCTTCGTTGATTCGTCGAAACTCTCTTTGATATGTTTCTAAACACAAATTTTATCTGATCCTGAATGGTGAAAAGATATACTTTTACCCACCAGTACCTACCAGTTAGAAAAGCATTTATTTATGAGCAAATTTAATATTGAAGAACATCCGCATAAAAGATTAAATCCGTTAACGGGTGACTGGATTTTAGTGTCGCCACACCGTGCAAAACGCCCATGGCAGGGTCAGGTTGAAAAAACTGTTTCTGACGAACGTCCGAGTTATGACCCGACTTGTTATTTATGTGCAGGAAACGAAAGGGCAGGAGGGAAGTTCAATCCACCTTATAAAGGAACTTTTACATTTACAAACGATTTTAGCGCGCTGTTAACCGATTCTCCTTATGGAATTGTGGATGAAGGGAATTTGTTTCAGGCAAAAAGCGAAACCGGAATCTGCAAAGTTATTTGCTTCAGCGACAACCATAGTTTAACCATTCCTGAAATGGAAGTGGAAGACATCCGGAAAGTAGTGGATGTTTGGTGTAATGAATATGCTGAATTGGCAGCGAATGAGATGATTAATTACGTCCAGATTTTTGAAAATAAAGGTGCGATTATGGGCTGTTCGAACCCACATCCGCACGGACAAATCTGGTCGTCTTCCTCGGTGCCAAGCGAACCCGAAAAGGAATCCAAAACACAAAAGGAATATTTCGAAAAACATGGAACGACCTTATTGGGCGATTACCTGAAGGCTGAACTCGCAAAGAAAGATCGTATTCTGGTTGAAAATGAGTGTTTTGTGGCTCTTGTTCCGTATTGGGCTGTCTGGCCTTTCGAAACCATGATCATTAGCAAACGTCCGGTTCAGAATATCACCTTGTTGACCGATGCTGAAAGAACTGCTTTTGCCGATATTTATCAGAAGCTGACCATTAAATACGACAATCTTTTTGAGGTCTCTTTTGCATATTCTGCCGGACTTCATCAGGCGCCAACCGACGGAAAAGATTATCCGGAATGGCACCTCCACATGCATTTTTATCCACCGCTTTTGCGTTCGGCTTCGGTAAAGAAATTTATGGTTGGTTACGAAATGCTGGCAACACCGCAACGCGATATTACAGCGGAACAGGCAGCCCAACGTTTGCGCGACCTTTCGGATGTACATTATAAATCAAAATAAAATATCGAATATCGAATAAGAAACAAGAAATGTAAAACGAAAACTTCGATGTTCCTTATTTCTTATTCGGTGTTTCTTATTTTTCGAAAAAATAAATATTAAATATTAAGTATTCAATAATCAATAAACGAAAGACTTATGGCAAAAATTAATGCTTTAATCGAAAAGATTGCCGATGGAAAAAATCCATTGTTTCAGGAATTATATGGCGTGAATGAAGTCGTTCTGAAAGAACAGGCCGATCGTTATGCTTCGTTGATGAACGAATTTCAGAAAGTTTACGGACCAGATGATGTCGCATTGTTCAGTTCTCCGGGACGCACAGAAATTGGCGGTAACCACACCGACCACAATTACGGACGTGTGTTGGCCGGAGCTGTTAACCTTGATATGATTGCGGTTGCGGCCACAAACGGGACAAATGTTATCCGCATAAAATCTGCCGGATATCCTGAATTTCAGGTTGACTTAAGTACCCTGGCAATTGACGAGTCTCAATTCTACACTTCTTCTGCTTTGGTAAAAGGAATTTGTGCGAGGATGAAACAGTTGGGTTACGAAATTGGTGGTTTTGACGCCTGCGTTGATGGTCGTGTTCCAAAAGGTTCAGGCTTGAGTTCTTCGGCTTCATTCGAAGTGCTGGTTGGCGCCATCATTAATCATCTTTTCAACGATGGCAAAATGAGCGCTGTCGAAAATGGAATTATTGGCCAGTGGTCCGAAAATAATTACTTCGGAAAACCATGTGGATTGATGGACCAAACGGCTTGCTCTGTGGGTGGTTTAATTACCATTGACTTTAAAGATCCTTCTAAACCAATCGTTAAAGAAGTTGATTTCGATTTTGTTTCAACCGGATTTGCATTGGTGATTACTGATGTTGGCGGCGGACACGACGATGCTGCCTCCCAGGCGGAATATGCGTCTCTTCCAACAGAAATGAAGGCTGTTGCAGCTGTGCTTGGCGCTAAAGTTTTAAGAGAAGTAACTTTGGAACAGATTGTTGAGAAAATTCCTGAAATCCGTAAGGTAACCGGTGACAGGGCAATACTTCGTGCTTACCATTTTCAGGGTGACAATCAACGTGTTGTTGATCAGGTGGCTGCCCTCGAAAACAACGATTTTCAGGCATTCCTGAAAATGGTGGTTGAATCGGGATACAGTTCTTACATGTACAATCAGAATATATTTGATGTCGTTCACAAAGACGACCAGGTTGTTTCGCTTGCTTTGGCTTTAAGCGAAATGGTATTAAAAGGAAAAGGTGCGTGGCGTGTTCACGGAGGTGGATTCGGAGGAACCATTCAGGCATTTGTACCGCAGGATTTGCTGGATAAATATGTTGCAACGCTCGAGCATGTCTATGGAAAAGGCAGCTGCCACAAGTTGTTTATTCGTGCCAAAGGATCGGTAAAACTTGATTTGTAATTGCATTTTATTTTTCGCACTTTCGGGAACTCAAATCAAAATGTACAACACAAACATAAACTTAATAAATTAACAATCTAATTACCTCAAATTATGACACAAGACAAAAAGAGTTATGCGTTACCAATTTTTATGATGATCCTACTTTTCGGTATGATCTCATTTGTAACAAACCTGGCAGCTCCAATGGGAGTTGTGGTTAAGGAGCAATTCCAGGCTTCTAATTTTTTAGGCATGTTGGGTAATTTTGCCAACTTTTTAGCTTATGCTGTTATGGGAATTCCCGCCGGTAAATTATTGGAAAAAATCGGATACAAAAAAACTGCTTTGTTAGCCATCCTCATCGGATTTATTGGTGTTGGAATTCAATTCCTTTCAGGTGTGGCTGCAAGTTTTTTGGTATATCTGCTGGGTGCCTTTGTTGCAGGTTTTTCTATGTGTATGTTGAATACCGTTGTAAACCCAATGTTGAATACGCTGGGTGGAGCAGGTAAAAAAGGAAACCAATTGATTCAGGTAGGAGGTTCATTCAATTCATTGATGGGTACGATGGTACCAATGTTAGTTGGTGCATTGGTAGGTGAAGTTACAAAGGATACAGCCATTAAAGATGTGAATCCGGTAATGTTTATTGCCATGGGTATTTTTGCATTGGTTGGGTTCGTGTTATTTTTTGTTGATATTCCTGAGCCACATGTTATTAAAACAAAAATCAAAGAATTTTCAAAATACAGTGCATGGTCGTTCCGTCACTTTGTTTTAGGCGCAGTAGGAATTTTTGTTTATGTAGGTGTTGAAATAGGTATTCCGGGAACACTGTTTTTCTTCCTTACAGATCCAACTGCAGGTGGATTGATTGCAACCACAGCCGGTTTTGTTGTCGGAACATATTGGTTTCTGATGCTCGTCGGACGTTTTGTAGGTGCTTCTATTGGTGGTAAAGTTTCCAGTAAGACCATGCTTATAGTAGCATCCGGAGTGGGAATGATCTTAATCGTAATGGCAATCATATCTCCTATCACGACCACAGTTTTAATTCCTGTTATCCAATCAAACCCAATTGAGGGACTGTCAATTGGAAATGCAAATGTTCCGATCAATGCGGTATATCTTATTTTATGCGGACTTTGTACTTCAGTGATGTGGGGCGGTATCTTTAACCTGGCCGTTGAAGGAATGGGTAAATACGTGGCATCAGCTTCCGGTATATTTATGACCATGGTTGTAGGTGGTGGTATTCTTCCATTAATCCAAAATGCCGTGGCTGATAATGCAAATTACATGGTTTCGTATTGGGTGCCATTTTTGGGACTTGCTTATTTGTTGTATTATGCCTTGATTGGCAGCAAGAATGTGAATACCGATATTCCTGTTGATGTTACTACTTAGTTTGTCGTATGCAGCCATGTTTGCTGCGTAAAAAAATAGAAAGGCTGGCTCAAATGAGTTCAGCCTTTTTTTACGCATTCCAATATGCTGAATCCATAACATCTTAATCCCAATCCGTACCTTTTTTTTCATTTGTATTTTGTCCTACTTTACTTTGGCTGCGAAATAAATAACACAAAACCCAACATTATGAAAAAACTGTTTTTCTCCATCCTTGCCCTGTTGTCAGTTCTAATTTCTGTAGCTCAAAAACCGATTATTATTGAAGGCAAAATCGATAATTGTTCGAATCGGGAGATTTCCTACATCGAAAAAAAGTGGTTCAGTACGAAAACCTTGCGGGAAGAATCGAAGAGATTTGATTTTTCGATTGCCGAGGATGGATCATTTCGGGTTAAAATTATCGAGCCCGACAATTACTACGCACGGTACTGGATTCATATGGGAAACGAATATACTCACCTTGATCTGATTTCAGGAGACAGTATTAACATGACACTGAATGGTATTTTGTTCGACGAAAGCATTAAATACACCGGACTTGGCGCCGGAAGGAACAACTACCGACGAGACGTCTTCCTGGAATTCTGGGATCGGGATGCAACATCAAAGATAAACTACGAACCAGACCTGGCTTATTTTCTGAGTGGCCTGAACACGCTGACTGACCGGAAACTGGAGCTTTTGAACAAATATCTGCTCACGGGCGACATCGACTCGAGTTACTACAAAGTTGAAAAGGCAGTGATTTTAAACGACAGGGCTAGCCAGGTTCTGACTCACAATTCGCGTTACAGGAACCATAAAAATGCAAGCGGTAATGTAACTGCCCAACTGACTTCCATACTAAATGCCGTTGATTTTTCCGACGATCACTTGCTAAATCACAATAGTTTCAGGCAGCTCGTTACAAAGTTGCCCCGCTACATTGTCGATCGCAATTCAGGAACAACAGACGGCGACCTGAAAGGCGAAATTGCGTATGCTAATGCCCATTACACCAAGGAAATGAACCTGTATTTTGATCATGAAGTTATTCGGAATTACCTGAACAAAGCAAACAGCCTTAGCGAAAAGCGGGCGCTGCTTAGCTTTTTTGCCGATCAGTTCTATGAACCTGAACTGAAAAAGGAAATACAACGTCAGAGAGGTTACATAAGCCGCAACAGGGGCATAAACAGTGGAATGTTTCAAGGAATATTGGCTTCGATTGCTTCTTTTATTGGCTTGATTGTAGCATTATTTGTGATAATGAAGTTGATTAAAATAACCAATTTCAGAAATACGAATATTAACCTATCGCTTTGGCTGAAGGTAATGTTCTATCTGGTTGCTTTCTTTAACGCCTGGGCATATATCGAACACAATCAGGTACAATCAAAAGCATTTGTTGGAGTGCTATTGTGGTCGGGCATTTTTCTGGTACACACCTACCTGCTAATCCCCAAATATGCTTTGGGCAGAAATTATCTGCGTTACTTCCAGACTTTAGCTGCGGCATTCATCGTTTGCATGGCCGGGCTATACCTCTGCGAACGCGATATGAATGCTGCGAGAATGATACTTGCAGGTTCGTGCATATTTAGTGCAATCGTTTTGCTCTCCTGGGCTTCGTACTACACTCATCTGCTGGCTTCGCGGAAATCGACCTTAAAGGATCTGGTGAGAAGTGGCGATTTAAACCTTGAATTGGCTTTCAACCTGGTTGTTGTCTTCCTGATTAATATTGTGTTTGTTGCCGCAGTCGGCAATTACCGTATTTTGAATCAGGCCCTTCCGTTTTATGCTGTGATGCTGCTTTTCTACTTCCATACCTTCATTTCGTATCCTCGATTTTTCAGCAAAGAAAAAGCCATCTGGTTTGTCG